>NZ_PNDU01000239.1:0-599 GCF_005886635.1 Pseudoalteromonas sp. S558
GGTATTTAGGCAAGGCAGAGCCTATGTAGTGTGGTTATTCCCCATAAATAGGCGATAACGCAGCATAAATGCCAAACATGCGCTGCCCTTTGAGCTCGATCTAGTGACGGTTGACTCTTTGTTGCCTATATGAGTGTAGTTAAGAGGTGTGAGCAAGACTCGGAAGCTTTGCTCGGTTTTTACTTGTTTTGGAATGTGAGTCATTAGAGTAGCGCAGGAACAGTGACTGAGCCCGCTAGGTTACACATCTCGCGCCGCGATCCGAACGCCCCTAGATTGAACGAATTTCAATCCACAAAGATCAACACGCCCTAATGCCAGTTTGCAAATAGCGGTTTGAGATAGGTTTATTGTCCAGAGTCTAGGTTATACCAATCCGCAATAATACTTAACTTGAACTCTGGTTAAGAGATTTACTAACGTATTGAATCATGGTGATATTTAAATTTATTTTCTCTAGCCAGAGATTTTCAGTGAAAACAAGGCGAATTTACGCGTCAATAGCGGGCCTATTGCAAGTAAATTCAACGTAGTTAGCGCTGATAATAGCTGCTGGAGATAGATTTATTACCCAGAGTTTAGATTAATTTAGTTAATCT
>NZ_PNDU01000024.1:0-7534 GCF_005886635.1 Pseudoalteromonas sp. S558
TCATTTATATGCTAGTAATACCAAAGTGCATAAATCTTTGAACAATTTAACGAATTAAATTGCACTATAACGTCGTTAAAAATTTTTTATTTAGAACAACTAGATACAAAAATTTTTGCCTAGTTCTAGCGTAATTTTCTTAACGTTAAATAGACCCCATATATAAGCAGATTGGTATAATTAGTAGAAAAGAATTGGATATAAATTTAGCAGTTAAGAAATAGAGAGATTATATGTCAACATCGGTACTAATATGTGATGATTCAAAATTAGCAAGGCGTCAATTAGCACGATCTTTGCCAGATGATTGGGATATCAAAGTTGAGTTTGCAATTAATGGTGTTGACTGCATTAAGCAAATAGAATTAATTCAACCTGAAATCCTTTTTCTCGATTTAAATATGCCAGAAATGGATGGCTATGAAGTTTTAATAGCCATGAAAGAGCAAGGGCTTAATATATTAACCGTGGTCGTGTCTGGCGATATTCAGCCA
The DNA here is from genome assembly GCF_005886635.1 of Pseudoalteromonas sp. S558. Classification (NCBI taxonomy): domain Bacteria; kingdom Pseudomonadati; phylum Pseudomonadota; class Gammaproteobacteria; order Alteromonadales; family Pseudoalteromonadaceae; genus Pseudoalteromonas; species Pseudoalteromonas sp. S558. Next base: position 495 of record NZ_PNDU01000024.1, read on the forward strand.
AGCGCGCATCAACGAGTGATTGAGCTTGGTGCAATTGATTTCATTCAAAAGCCTTGCTCGGCAGAAAAGCTAGCCGAGATTATAGAGCATCATGGCATTAAAGATAAAGCCATGCGCGAACGCCTTTCTCATTCATTAGGAGAACAAGTAGACCCTGATGTTCGTGATATATATCAAGAACTAACTAACGTTGCAATGGGTCAAGCGGGTGATTTACTTGCACGTCTTCTCAATGTATTCGTTAAGTTGCCTATTCCCAACGTTAATATATTAGAGGTAAGTGAGTTAGATATGGCGCTGCGCTCTATTGACAACAATGCCTCTACTTCGGGTGTTTGCCAAGGGTTTATAGGTGGTGGCGTATCCGGTGAAGCATTATTGTTATTAAATGACTCCAGCTTTAAAGAAATCGCCTCTTTAATGAATTACGATGGTGAACTCAACGACAAAGTTGAGCTTGAGTTACTTATGGATATAAGTAATATTCTCATTGGGGCAATTTTAACAGGCCTTTCAAAACAACTCGATATGTCGTTTAGCCAAGGGCACCCTATAGTTCTTGGTCAGCACCGAGATGTCTCTGAGTTGGTAAAAGCTAATAAGTCACGCTGGCAGCGCACACTTGCTATTGAGATTAGCTACGGCATAGAAAATCACGATATAAATTGTGATCTTATGCTGCTATTTACTGAAGATTCACTTAAAACTTTGAAGTTCAAAGTTGCTTACCTATTAGAAGACTAAGTTATGGCCGCTGATTTAGATATGAATGAGATCCATTGGTTAATGGATATGTTTAACACCGTTGATGTAGGCCTTGTGGTGCTAGATAGAGATTATAAGGTATGCGTATGGAATGGTTTTATGGAAAACCATTCAGGATTGTTACCAAGTGCGGTAAAGCACAAAGATTTATTTGATTTATTTCCAGCAATTGACGAAAAATGGTTTAGAAGTAAGTCAGAATCAGTATTTGTATTAAAAAATCGCTCATTTACTATTTGGGAGCAGCAGCCTTATATATTTCGCTTTAAAAATTATCGCCCAATAACAGGCAAAGCTGAATACATGTATCAAAATGCGACATTTATACCGCTGACCAATATAAGAGCAGAGGTGAGTCACATTTGTATTATTCTTTATGATGTTACGGATATTGCAGTAAATAAAAAAGAATTAGAAGATTTGAACAAAAAGCTTGAGCAAATGAGTCAAGTTGATAATTTAACACAGTTAACAAACCGAGGTCATTGGGAGGATTTGTTAAAGCAAGAATACCTGCGTACAAAACGCAACGAAGGCTGTAGCGCTTTATTGATGTTTGATATTGATCACTTTAAAAAAGTGAATGACAAATATGGACACAGTGGTGGGGATGAGGCTTTGCGCCATATTGCTAAGCTATTGCGCTCAGCACTGCGTGAAACGGATATAGCAGGGCGCTACGGTGGTGAAGAGTTTGTAGTAACCTTGCTTGATACAGATAAAGAAGGCTCAGTTGTATTTGCTGAACGTTTAAGGCAATTGATTGAATCGTCCCCTGCTTTACATAAAAATCTCGAGATTAGGATGACGGTAAGTATTGGTTTGGCATGTTTTAATCATGAATTTAAGGATCATGAACGTTGGATTGAGGCGGCAGATAAAGCACTTTATTCTTCAAAAGAAGGTGGCCGTAATAGAGTAACTTCTTTCGATGATATAAAAAATGACCTCTAAGTGTCATTTTTTATATCAATTAATCGTTGTTTCAATGAGGTGCTAAAATAAGTAAGTCAATTTTTAGTAAACGCCTTATTTTTTGCTGTGTTGCCATAAATTTTGCCTATTCTATTGAGCTGGTCAGTACGAGGAATTTTTTATGATCCATTATATTCACTCTGTTGTGTGAGGAGAGTCATCTATTGGGCATTGACTAATAGTTGATACTTCACCAGAGTATGACTCCTGTTCGAGTTTTACTTTAAAGCCCCATAGTCTGTAAAGGTGTTTTAGTACCTCCTCGTGTGAGTTTGCTAAAGGGACGCTATTATGTGGGATGTAGCGTAACGTAAGCGATCTATCGCCTCTAATATCAACATCATACACTTGAATGTTAGGTTCATGATTACTCAAATTATACTGCGCTGAGAGTGCTTCTCTAACGACTTGATAGCCATTGTCGTTATGTATTGCACCAACTTCTAAGTGTGGGTTATTTGCATGATCGACGATAGTAAATAATTTAAAATCGCGTATTAATTTGGGCGATAGGAATTGGCTAATAAAACTCTCATCCTTAAAGTTTTCCATTGCAAAGTGCAGGGTATCTAGCCAGTTACTACCTGCATACTCAGGAAACCAGCGTTTATCTTCTTCAGTTGGGTGTTCACATATCCTGCGAATATCAACCATCATATTAAAACCCAAAGCATATGGGTTAATGCCTGAATAATACTTGCTGTTATAAGGGGGCTGGTACACCACATTAGTATGGCTTTGTAAAAACTCTAACATGAATGAGTCAGTCAGCTTACCCTCATCATATAAATGATTAAGGATAGTATAGTGCCAAAATGTAGCCCAACCTTCGTTCATAACCTGAGTTTGTTTTTGCGGATAAAAGTATTGCGAAATTTTACGTACAATACGTATAATTTCACGTTGCCAAGAATCGAGTAATGGGGCATTTTTTTCAATAAAATATAAAATATTTTCTTGTGGTTCTTCTGGAAAGTGGCGTGTTTTCTTTTTTGTTTCTTGTTGTTGTTCAGGAATGGTTCGCCATAACTCGTTTACCTGCGATTGTAGGTATTCTTCTCGTTCATGTTGACGTTTTTGTTCTTCAAATAGCGATATTTGTTGTGGGCGCTTATAGCGATCAACACCATAATTCATGAGTGCATGGCAAGAGTCCAATAAGGTTTCTACTTGAGTTATACCGTGTTTTTCCTCGCAGCGACTTATGTAATTTTTAGCGAATAAAAGATAGTCTATTATTGAGCTTGCATCAGTCCATGTTTTAAATAAATAATTACCTTTGAAAAATGAATTATGCCCATAACAGGCATGCGCCATTACAAGCGCTTGCATAGGAAGCGTATTTTCTTCCATTAAGTACGCAATACAAGGGTCTGAATTGATCACTATTTCGTAAGCGAGACCCATTTGTCCGCGCTTATAGTTTTGCTCTGTTTGTATGAATTTTTTACCATACGACCAGTGGCTATATCCTATAGGCATGCCAACGCTCGAGTAAGCATCCATCATTTGCTCGGCTGTGATCACTTCAATTTGATTAGGGTAAGTATCTAATTTGTAGTGGGCTGCAACGCGAGCTATCTCACCTTGGTACTCATTTAATAAATCAAAGGTCCAATCTGGGCCATCACTCATTCGTTTGTCGTTCATAGTGCACCTCGCTTTAGGCTATGCAGGGCCTTGCTGTTGACGACCTTTTTTGAATAGCTTTCTAAATATAGGATAAATGTCTTCTACTTCTTTAATATGCTGTATAGCGAAATTGCTATGGCTGTGTGTTATGTCTTCATATTCGCGCCATAAGCTTTGATGGGCACGTGTGGTAATTTCTATATAAGCAAAATACCGTACTGCATCTAAAAGTTTATTACGTAAAATCTGCCCACATTGCGGCGTATCGTCAGCCCAATTATCGCCATCAGAGGCCTGCGCTGCGTATACATTCCACTCATCCGCGTGGTAGCGCTTTTTAATTATTTCGTCCATTAACTTAAGGGCGCTTGAAACAATCGTACCGCCCGTTTCTTGAGAGTAGAAAAACTCCTGCTCATCTACTTCTTTTGCTTGTGTGTGATGGCGAATATAAACCACTTCAATGTCTTTGTAACTTCGTGTTAAAAATTGATAAAGCAAGATGTAAAAGCGTTTTGCCATATCTTTTGTCGCCTGATCCATTGAGCCAGACACATCCATAATACAAAACATCACTGCTTTGCTGGTGGGGTGAGGGCGTTTTTCATAATTACGAAAGCGTAAATCGTAATTATCAATAAACGGGACTGATTTAATTTGTACTTTTAATGTCTCAATTTCTTTTTTTAGTAAGGCGATTGCAGCTTTATCGCTGTGAGACTCAACAAGAAGCATAGCTAGTTGCGCTTCAAGCTCAACTAAGCGACGTTTTTTACCCGCACTCATGGCAACACGACGTGCAAGTGAGCCTTGTAGTGAACGAACTATATCGATATTACTTGGCATTCCATCGCTACAAAATCCAGCGCGATGGGTTTTCATTTGCACTAATTTATCGAGTTGATTTTCTTGCAAGTTAGGTAATTCTAGGTCTTCAAATAGTAAGTCAAGGTATTCATCTTTTGATATAGAGAACACAAACTCGTCTTGCCCTTCGCCTGTATCACTTGCTTCGCCTTCTCCAGCGCCGCCACCTTGTCCGCCTTTAGGGCGTTCAATTTTATCACCCGTAGAAAACTGATCGTTACCAGGGTGAATCTGCTCTCTATTTCCTCCTTTTCCCTGATGAAATGTGGGCTCGCTGATATCTCGCTGTGGAATAGAAATACTCTCACCAGAGCTAGAATCAGTAACGCTGCGTTTGTTTATAGCATCCGATACAGCTTCTTTAATTTGCTTTTTATAGCGCCTAATAAAGCGCTGACGATTAAGCGTGCTTTTATTTTTGCCGTTTAAACGCCTATCTATAAAGTGCGCCATAATGACCTCCTAAAAACTACGACTATGAAGGCTATTGCGACTTTCTAACCCGTAAATACCACTCAGATAGCAAGCGTACTTGTTTCTGTGTGTAGCCTTTTTCGACCATGCGATTAACAAAGTCTTCGTGTTTTTGCTGATCCTCAGCTGATGTTTTGGCGTTAAACGAAATAACAGGGAGTAAATCTTCGGTATTAGAAAACATTTTTTTCTCAATTACCGTACGTAGTTTTTCGTAGCTGGTCCATAGCGGATTCTTGCCATTATTATGGGCACGGGCACGCAGTACAAAATTAACTATCTCATTACGAAAATCTTTCGGGTTAGAAATGCCTGCTGGTTTTTCTATTTTTTCAAGTTCAGCGTTTAATGCCGAACGGTCGAATAATTGACCTGTATCAGGGTCTCGATACTCTTGATCTTGAATCCAAAAATCTGCATAAATAACATAGCGGTCAAAAATATTTTGGCCATATTCAGAGTACGATTCTAAATAGGCGGTTTGTAGTTCTTTCCCTATAAACTCTACGTATTGCGGAATTAAATAGCCTTTTAAAAAGCTTAAATAACGTTCTTCAACTTCAGCTGAAAATTGCTCACGCTCTATTTGCTGTTCTAGTACGTAAAATAAGTGCACTGGATTTGCGGCGACCTCGGTGGTATCAAAATTAAATACACGAGATAAAATTTTAAATGCAAAACGGGTAGATAGTCCTGTCATACCTTCATCAACGCCGGCATAGTCACGGTATTCTTGATAGGATTTTGCTTTAGGATCGGTGTCTTTTAATGTTTCACCATCGTATACGCGCATTTTTGAATAGATACTGGAATTTTCAGGCTCTTTTAAGCGAGAGAGTGTTGTAAATTGTGCCAGCGTTTTAAGTGTACCAGGGGCACACGGCACATTGTATAGCTCACTGTGCTCAAGTAACTTGTCGTAAATTTTAATTTCTTCAGTTACACGTAAGCAATAAGGCACTTTAACAATATAAACACGGTCTAAAAATGCTTCGTTATTTTTATTGTTTTTAAAGGTTTGCCATTCAGATTCATTAGAGTGGGCGAGTATCATGCCGCTAAATGGCAGTGCACTAATACCCTCTGTTCCATTGTAGTTACCCTCTTGTGTCGCGGTAAGTAATGGATGTAGCACTTTAATCGGTGCTTTAAACATTTCTACAAATTCCATTAAGCCTTGGTTTGCAAGGCATAAAGAGCCAGAGTAGGCGTATGCATCGGGATCATTTTGGGCAAAATGTTCAAGCTGGCGAATATCTACCTTGCCTACGAGTGCAGAAATATCTTGATTGTTTTCATCTCCAGGCTCTGTTTTAGCGATTCCTATTTGGTTTAAAATCGAAGGGTAGCGTTTAATGACTTTAAATTGACTGATATCCCCGTTAAATTCTTGTAAGCGTTTACCTGCCCAAGGCGACATGATTGTTTTTAAATAGCGCGGTTTGATCCCATATTCTCGCTTAAACAGCTCTGCGTCTTCGATTGGATCAAACAATGAAAGAGGGTGATCGTTTACCGGAGATCCTTTAATTGAATAGATAGGCACTTGTTGCATCAAATATTTTAGTTTTTCAGCAATCGATGATTTACCACCGCCCACGGGGCCAAGTAAATAAAGCACTTGTTTGCATTCTTCTAACCCTTGGGCTGCATGCTTTAAATAAGACACTATTTGCTCAATAGCGTCTTCCATACCGTAAAAATCGGCAAATGCTGGGTAACGTGCAACCACTCTATTAGAAAATAATCGGCTTAGTCGTGCATCCGTTGCGGTGTCCACCATATTTGGTTCGCCAATTGCCATAAGCAGACGCTCTGGGGCGCTTGCATAGGCAGACTTATCGGTTTTACAAATCTCAAGGAATTCAGCGATACTGTACTCTTCTTCTTGTGCCGCTTCGTATCGTGCTTGGTAATGCTCAAAAATAGTCATAATAACCTCCGAAACCCGCTGTAAAAAGGTGCTTACTTTTTAAAGTCTAGTCACGAATTGGTACTTTTGTGCAATAAAATTAAAAATTTAACTCAGGAATGTTTGTTTTTTAGGCTGGGTAGCCCCTATGTGGTTATTCCCAGGAGTGATTAACTCTTTGTTGGCGACTAAGGTATAGATGAGGAGCGAGAGCAGTTACCTAAACCAAAAGGGTAACCCGTATTTGGCATTTATATATCGTTATTACCTATTTATGGGGAATAACCACACCACATAGGCTCTGCCTTGCCTAAATACCAAACAGTCTGCTGCAAATTTAACCTCGAAAGATAAACAGATGTATGGACTCCCACTTCCCTCAGGAGTAACGTAATAATATCCTTACCTTTTCCAT
>NZ_PNDU01000240.1:0-22089 GCF_005886635.1 Pseudoalteromonas sp. S558
ATCAACCTGGACCAGCTAATTTCAGAGCTAACTGCGTGGAAATAACATGCAATAGGCCCGCTATTGACGCGTAAATTCGCCTTGTTTTCACTGAAAATCACTTAACCAGAGTTCAGGTTAAGTAAAATAAAGGGGGATATAAACTTACCCACAATTTCTGTGGATAACTGTGGGGGTTGCGGGGTATAAATAGCCTAACTAGTTAATTATTAAATAAATAATAGCTAGGCTATAAAAAGCACATGTTAATTCAACAGTTAATTAAGCGCCTGCGCTGCTTGAATTGCAGTTAGGGCAATTGTATACACGATATCATCGACTAACGCACCACGGCTTAGATCGTTAACTGGTTTGCGCATACCTTGTAGCATAGGGCCAATACTTATTAAATCCGCGCTACGTTGTACCGCTTTATACGTTGTATTACCGGTATTTAAGTCAGGGAATATAAATACAGTCGCCTTTCCTGCAACAGGGCTATTGGGCGCTTTTTTAAGAGCCACGTTTTCCATGATTGCGGCATCGTATTGCAGTGGGCCATCAATAATAAGATCAGGGCGTTTTTGCTGTGCTATTTTTGTCGCTTCGCGTACTTTTTCAACATCAGCACCTGTGCCAGAAGTACCGGTGCTATAGCTGATCATCGCCACGCGTGGCTCAATACCAAAAGCAGCGGCTGAGTCGGCTGATTGAATTGCTATATCAGCTAATTGATCGGCGTTTGGATCTGGGTTAATAGCACAGTCACCGTAAACTAATACTTGATCTGGCAGCAGCATAAAAAATACCGAGGAAACAAGCGACGAGCCTGGCGCTGTTTTAATTAACTGTAGAGGTGGGCGAATTGTATTGGCTGTGGTATTAACCGCACCCGATACTAAACCATCTACTTTACCTTGTTCTAGCATCATAGTACCAAGTACTACGTTATCTTGTAGTTGTTCTTGTGCTACAACAGCTGTTAGGCCTTTGCTTTTGCGAATTTCGACCATAGGCGCTATATAATCATTAATGATGCTTTTAGGCTCAATAATACTTACGTGTTGGTTAAGCTCAATGCCTTGCTGCTCGGCAATACGCATTATCTCTTCACGATCTCCAAGTAATATGGTTTTAGCAATACCGCGTTGACCACAAATAGCAGCGGCTTTAATGGTGCGTGGCTCGTTACCCTCAGGTAGTACAACGGTTTTACCTGCCTTACGTGCTTTATCGGTTAATAAATAACGAAATGCGGGAGGGGATAATTTGCGTGTTTTACCTACGTTTTTGGCTAATGTGTCTAGCCAATCAGAATCAATATGTTCAGCGTTATGATCTTTTACTTTTTCAATACGTTGGTCATCATCGCTGGGAACCTCCATATTAAAGTTATGTAGTAATAATGAGGTACGCCATGTATCAGCGTCAGTAGCGAGTATAGGCAAACCCGTTTGCATTGCTTGTTCACACAAAGCCATAATACGTGGCTCTGGTTCAAAGCCACCGGTAAGTAATATAGCCCCCAGTTTTGTACCATTCATTGCTGATAAACATGCAGCTACGAGTATGTCTGAGCGATCGCCTGGTGTTACCAATAAGGCACCTGGGGTAAAGTAATTTAAAATATTTGACACTGTACGCGCACAAAAAGTAATACGACGCAGACGACGGTGCAGCATATCGCCTTCGTTTATTATCGTTGCTTTTAAATACGCGCTTAAATCTTTTACGCGCGGTGCGACGAGGTCAAAATCCCACGGAATTGCACCAAGTAACATAAACGGGTTTTTTCTAAAAATAGGTAACGACGCTAAACGGTTTAATTCGTTTTCAAGTTCTTCTGGTTTGTAGGTATCAACTAAATCAGCGCGCGCGCGGCCCTCTTCATCAAGTGGTGCATTTACTTTATTAAAAATACAGCCCAGTACGCGAGGGTGGTCAATACCGCCATAGTTCCCGGCTGCAATCTCAAGGCGGTCCTCTATTTGTGTAATGCTGTAATTACCAGGTGTAAGGACAAATACAATGTCTGCTCCCAGTGTTTGTGCTATTTCGCGGTTTACACGCCCAGCGTAAGGCTGACGTCGAGTAGGGACCATACCTTCAATGATGGCCACTTCATCATCGTTTATTTTGCTTTCAAAGCGCTCAACAATTTCTTCAAGTAGGTCGTCACCTTTACCATCGCCAATCATTTGCTCTGCATAATCGAGTGCAAAAGGAGTGGGCGGGTTAATAGGAGAGCCTTGGGTAACTATTTGCGTTGATTTTTCAGGTCCTGTTTCACCCGAGCGAGGCTGGGCAATTGGTTTGAAAAAATTCACTTTCACTGTTTTTTGTTCAAGAGCACGCACTAAGCCAACAGAGACAGAAGTTAAACCAACACCTGTAGATACAGGGATTAACATAATACGACGTGCCATATTAAAGCTCCTTGGCTATATTTGCAGCATCAAGCGCAATAACCCATTCTTCATTTGTAGGCATGACTACAGCTTTGCTGCGTGCCTGTGAAGAACTAATTATGCCTTCTTGGCCAAAGCGAGCATTAAGATTAGCGTGTTGATCGCAATCAACACCTAAAAAGGCAAGTTGGGAAATTACTTTTTCGCGGATAATATCTGAGTTTTCACCAATACCACCGGTAAAAATAATCGCATCAAGGCGTTGTAGTGGAACCATATAAGCAGCAATTTGTTTTGAAAGACGATAGCAAAACATGTCAAGCGCGAGTATTGCTTTTTTATTACCGGCAACAGCTGCTTCTTCAATTGTGCGGCAATCATTAGAAAGCTCGCTGATACCTAATAAACCACTTTTTTGATTGAGTAGGTTATCTATTTGCTGTGCAGTGTAATCGAGCTGCGTGGTTAAAAAGTTAAACAGACCGGGGTCTATATCACCACTACGCGTGCCCATCATAAGCCCCTCTAGTGGTGTTAATCCCATACTTGTATCAACACTTTGACCATTTTTTATTGCACATACTGAGCAGCCATTCCCGAGATGAGCACTAATAAAGTTACTTTTTTCGATTGGTTGATTAAGTAGCTTTGCAGTTTGTCCTGCAACATAGAAGTGGCTTGTGCCATGAAACCCATAACGCCTAACGCCAAATTCTGTATATAACTTATATGGCAGTGCATAAAGGTAAGCTACTTCATTCATTGTTTGATGAAACGCAGTATCAAATACAGCTATTTGTGGTAAACCTTCGAACGATGCCTGTGCAGATGCGATGCCTAATAAATTAGCATGCCCATGCAGCGGCGCAAGCGTTGCAGCTTGTGTAATACCCGCTATGACCTTCTCGTCAATCAATACCGATTGTGTAAAATGCTCGCCGCCATGCACAACACGATGGCCCACAGCAATAAGTTGCTCATCTAAGTTATGATCTTTTATTAGGCTTACTAACGTATCAATAGCCTCGGCATGGGCTTGCTCCGCTGCCAAGTTAATGACTGTTTTAGCGCCGTTAAATTTATATTTTATAGAAGGAGTTGTTGCACCTAAGCGCTCTGCCAAACCCGATATGATTTCGTGGCCTGTGTTTGCATCAATAATGGCAAATTTTAAGCTGGAGCTACCACAGTTTAGTACTAAAACGTGTTGTGACTTAGGGGAAGTTGTTGGCATAAATTCATTTCCATAAACAAAATTTAGTAAGTGCACGTGAAACATTAATCGTTACACTTAGCGTGATAAATAAGGCTAAAACATTTAATTAAGCTAAACTAAAATGTAGCTGAATCAATGCGTAATATTTTACCCCAGTTACGGAGTTTAGTTTAGTGTTTTGCACACTTTAACAGCAAAATTAAGCACTTTTACTGATAAAGTAAAAGCCTTTAGAATTGTGTTACACTTTAGAGATAACCCATTTAGTATTGTGTTTTAATAGAGTCACTGTGAGGAGTCATGATGCAAAAAAGTGTGATGTCACAAGTACAAACAGGGCGGTTGTACGCAAAACAATGGCCAATGAGAAAAGAATTAGCACCTCTATTTATCGAGTTTAAGGTTATTAAAGCCACTGATCTTGCGATCACAGTTATGCCCATTTTAGCCATGCTTACGTTGTTTTTTCAGATAAATTATTTAGGGCCAGATTTTTTACCGCAAGCTATTGCAAGTGCTTTATTTTTTATATCGTTACCGTTGCAAGGCTTATTGTGGCTAGGTAAACGCGCGCAAACGCCTTTAGAACCAGCTATGCAAAGGTGGTATAACGATCTTTACACAAAAATGCTTGCCAATGGTTATCAAACACAGCTAAACGAAAAAAAGCCTCGTTATCTGGAGCTTGCAAATCTTTTAAAAGACATGTTTGATAAAATGGATAAAGCGTTTACAAAAGAGCAATTTTAGAGGTTGTTAAACTTACGCCTAAATAACCTCAAATTTGATTATGCAGTTTTTGTAAACTGCGTAATGTAAAATGACAAGGTGACAGTATGCTCACCTTTTTCTTCGAGTAACTTCCAGTGTTCAGGTCTGAATTTCCACGCAAATGGTGTCATCATAATCAAGTTCTTTACGTCGTTAAAATTAAGCGTTACCTGCTCAGTTAGCAGTATTTGCTGTACTTGAACAAATCCACTTGGGGTATCTATTTGAGTATGTTCATTAACGTTTTCGTAAATATAATTTTTTAATTCTTTTAAGTGCCAAGGCCCTGGACTTGCAACAATCAGTGTTGCTCCAGATTTAGCAAGTCTAGCCAGTTCTTGTTCAAATAAAGGAGCAAACACACTCACTAGCACATCGGCGAACTGGTTTTCAAATGGTGCCTGGCTAATTGATGCAACACTAAATTGACAATTATCATAACGCTTTGCAGCATATTTTATTGCTGACTTTGATATATCTACACCATACACATTAGCGTTTGTTTTATTCGCCAGTGCATGCGTGTAAAAACCTTCCCCACACCCTAAATCAATAATATTGCCTGCATCTAATGTGCTAACTATGTTACCCAGTGCGTGTTGTAAAAAGCGGTAATAACCGCGCTCTAAAAATGTGCGTCTGGCTTGTACCATTTCTAATGAATCGCCTGGCTGCTTAGAGTTTTTCTGCTGTACAGGTAATAAATTGATATACCCTTCTTTTGCCAAGTCAAAACTGTGTTTATTTTCGCAGCTAAGCGTGTTATTTGTTTTTGTAAGCATGTTGCTACACAAAGGGCAGCGATATTCAAGACTCATGAGTCTAGGTAGTCCTTATCATAAAAAGTTTTTACCCAATGTGGGCGATAAGTGATCATTATAGTAATGGCCATTCCATTTAGCATGGCTTCAGGAAACCAAATTATGGCACTTAAATATACATAGTTATCAGCGAGCTCTTGCCAATTATATTGCCCAATAGCTAAGTAAAATAAGGCACCCAAGCTTATTTTTAGACACGCTATAAATCCTGCAGTAATAAAAGCACAGACAAATATATAAACAAAAAAGTGACGAGGTAAATAATGATAACTAACAATAAAAGCTAAGTAGCTAACTATTATAGGTATGAATGCATTAATAAGTATTTGTACCGCGAGTAATTCAAGCTCAATAAGCCCAAAAGCGAATAGTAACGCAGTTGCAAGCAAACTACTTAAAATAGCCAAGCGCCAACCCAGAATTAAAGTGGCTGCGGTTACGCCTAAAATATGTAAATCTAGGCCTGTTAGTATCCCAGCTTTGATCCGCCATAAAAGTGCAAAGACCAGCGCACAAGCAAGTACACCCGTTTGTCGAACGGGTGTAGCAAAAAGCGCTTTATAAGTCGCTTTATCAAAACTGAGTAAACTAAATATTATTACTAGGGCCCAAAGCAACCCTTGTAATTGTACGCTCAACATCATAATTATTTAAACGTTGACCAAATTGGTGCGTGATCTGACGGTTTATCAATGCCGCGTAGTTCGTAATCAATTCCAGTTTCAATACAACGAGCTGACAAGTCGTTAGTTGCAAGCACCACATCAATGCGCAAACCTCGGTTATCTACAAATCCTTTTGAACGATAATCAAACCACGAATATTGATCGTCTGTATCAGGGTTTTGCTCTCTAAAGGTGTCTTTAAAGCCCCAGTTAAGTAGTGTAGCAAGCCATTCACGCTCCACGGGTTGAAAAGAACATTTACCCGTTTTTAACCAACGTTTTGCGTTTACATCGCCAATCCCGATATCTAAATCGGTTGGAGATATATTGATATCGCCCATAACGATAACATCCTGATCGGGTGTATGGTTTGTTTCAAGGTGAGTCATTAAATCTCTATAAAACTGACGTTTATAAGGGAATTTAGTTTCATGATTAATATTGTCGCCTTGTGGGAAATAGCCATTCATTACGGTTAAATCACGGCCGTTTTCTTGCTCCACGGTAACGCTGATCATACGTTTTTGTGATTCTTCAGTATCTGTGGCAAAACCTTTTAAGACTGATTTTGGCTCTTTTTTGCATAACATAGCTACGCCGTAATGTGCTTTTTGACCATGGTAATACACGTGATACCCCATTTTTTGTACATCTTCTAACGGGAACGCTTCATCATGAACTTTAATTTCTTGTAAGCCAATCACGTCTGGTTGATGTTTATCAATAATAGCTTGTAACTGGTGAAGACGAGCACGCAGACCATTGATGTTAAAAGAAATCACTTTCATTGGATTTACCTTAAAATTAGTTCGATTTAATGCACCAAATTGTATCAGTAAATACGCTTACATAACATGACTGAAATGAGAAAATAGCTGCGCAAATGTTGTGCAATTGGTGTTTAAAGTTTAAACATTGTTAATGTTTTATTAATTTCTAAAATAAATAAAAAATTCAATTGCTATGTAGATTATTGGTCATATAATGCGCGAAATTATTTAGCAACCTCGTTCAAATAGGAACTCTCATGAAAACACAATTAATTCTAGCTGCAGCACTTTTAGTATCAACAACTGTTTCTGCACAAAGTAATTCGTATTTTAGTAAAGACAATAAAATTGAATCTAAATTATGTGTACTAAGTGCAAATGAGGGTTTTACAGCTGCTCGTAAAGTAGCAGCTCAGCATGGTGTGTTTTTATCACGCTTTTCATCAAGCATCTTGTGTAATGGTGAAGATATTCGTGATATAGCTAAAAAAGAAACAGCCAGTAAAGTAACTAAAGCTAAGGTTGAGGTATTTGCTAAAGATGCTCAACAAGAAACACAATTATGCCTTACAGCTTTAAAACAAGGGCTAGCACCAGTTCGTCAAAAGCTAGGTAATGTAGATTCGTTAAAGTGTAATGGGCAAACAGTCACTGAATTTGTTAAGCGTTATCAAAATGCCGCTATTTAATCGCTAAAGACTTAAAAAGTGCTCGGTATTTTTACCGAGCTTTTTTTTGTAAAAATTACAAGGTGTATTGAAAAGTCTGCAGAAATGATGTGATAAAATAGCTCCGTTCGAAGATGTATGACATGCATGCAATTGATTTAATTGCACTTTTTATTTTGGCATTAGACTTGTATTAATTAAACTGACATTTATTAATTACAAGGATACGTCTTATGAAAAAGTTAACATTAGCAGCAACAATTTTAGCATCATTGAGCCTAGCAGCTTGTTCTTCAAATCAAGGTCTTGATAAAATAGGCAGCGATTTTGCAAGTCTGGACAATGACAGCGATGGTTATATTTCAAAAGTAGAAGCAGATGACGATAACATCTGGGAACATTTTTCAAATATTGATACCAATATGGACAATGAAATCAGCCGCAAAGAGTTTAACGCTTACATGCAACTAAATGCAGGTAAAGTTGCGACTGATAGTGATGTGAGCGAGTCGGCATTTAAAGCCGATATTGCTAAATTTGATAAAATTGAAAGTAGTTTTGCAAGTTTAGATAATGACGAAAATGGTTATATTTCAATCGTCGAAGGTAATGATGATGATATTTCAAATCATTTTGGTTATATGGATAAAGATAAAGATAAACGCGTCAGTAAAAGCGAGTTTGTCGGTTATATTCAAAAATACGGCAGCGCCGTAGCTGAAGATGACGCACTTGAGTCACTTAAACGCAGCTAATTTTCGCTGTTAAACTAATCAAGTTAGGAGCCAGTGATTTTCACTGGCTTTTTTGTGCCTTTAATTTAACTATTTGATAGATATATTTTCCTAGTTTGGTGTTGTTCTGTCATAATAGATGGCTGTGTATTTTTATTTGTTAAGAGTGTTTATGGCGGGTCGGCGAATTAGTGATGAGCAATTAGTTGAGATCATTGAAGCGGCGATTTTTGTTGCAGATAAACCGGTTAGTAAGCGTCATCTCAAAGACGTTGTATTAATGGATTTAGCTGTATCTATGGCGCAAATAAATAATGCAATTGATACAATACAAATACATTTTCAAACTCGTGGTATTCGCTTAGTTGAAGTGGGTAGTGGGTATCGTTTTCAGGCATGCAATAGTCTAAGTCCTTGGCTAAACAACCTTTGGCAGGAACGTGCGCCTAAATACTCACGTGCTTTGCTAGAAACATTATCGCTTATTGCTTACAGGCAGCCTATTACACGCGGCGAAATTGAGCAGGTAAGGGGTGTTACTACGGGTTCGAATATTATTAAAACCTTACTCGAAAGAGAATGGGTTAAAGTGGTAGGGCATAAAGAAGTTCCGGGTAAGCCGGCTTTATATGCAACTACTAAACAATTTTTAGATTATTTTTCGTTAACTGGTTTAGACAATTTACCAGCGTTGCCAACAGAGCAGCAAAGTAAGATTAACCAGTTATTAAGTGATCCTTCTGTGAGAGAACCATCCGAATGAGTATACAAGGTGAAAAGTTACAAAAAGTCCTAGCCCGTGCAGGGGTAGGCTCACGACGTGAAATGGAAAAATACATTGATGGAAACCGCGTTAGTGTAAATGGTAAAGTCGCAAAGTTAGGCGACCGTGTTGAAGAGACCGATTTAATTCGCGTTGATGGACACACAGTAAAAATTGAAGAAAAAGCAGATAGAATTTGCCGTGTTATTATGTATAACAAACCAGAAGGTGAGTTAAGCACACGCAAAGATCCTGAAGGTCGCCGTACTGTATTTGATCGACTTCCTCGCATTGATGGCGATCGTTGGATTGCAGTTGGCCGACTTGATGTTAATACGTCCGGTTTAATGCTGTTTACGAATGATGGTGAGCTTGCAAACCGTTTAATGCACCCAAGCTACGAAGTTGAGCGTGAATACTCAGCGCGTGTGTTTGGCGAGGTAACAAACGAAACCCTGAAAAATTTAATGCGTGGTGTTGAGTTAGAAGATGGACCTGCCAAGTTTACTAGCGTAAAGCCTATGGGTGGCGAAGGTGTAAACCGCTGGTTTAACGTAACGTTAAACGAAGGTCGTAACCGTGAAGTTCGTCGTTTATGGCAATCACAGGATGCTGAAGTATCTCGTCTTATTCGTATTCGTTACGGAAAGTTAGAGCTAGACAAGCGCGTACCACAAGGTGGTTGGATAGAGTATGACTTAGAAACAGTTAACTATTTACGTAAAACTGTTAAATTAGGCCGTGAAACACAAACCAAACTTTCAGTTATGCCAGAAAAGCGTAAAGATAAACGCGCTAAAATCAATCAGATCCGTAAAGCAGTTAAAAAACACAATCAACGTGTTAAGCCGACTAAACGTAAATAATCAATTAGTTATTTAATACAAAAAAGCCGCTAATTGCGGCTTTTTTAATGTGCTTTTAAATAACACAGGTCTTAGGCTGAGTTATTTTTTTACCTGAGCGTCTAACGATTGGCCATTAACTTCACTAGAATCATCGCTCATCAGGTATAAATACGTTGGCATAATGCTCTGAGGTGTAGCAAGCGCGTCTCTATCTTCACCTGGATATGCAGCAGCTCGCATTGAAGTACGCGTAGCACCTGGGTTAATACAGTTTACGCGTATGTTTGTTTTACCTACTTCGCATGCCCATGTTTGCATCATACCTTCTACTGCAAATTTCGAAATGGCATAAGGGCCCCAAAATTCACGGCCTTTACGACCAACACCTGATGATGTGAATACGATTGATGCACTTTCAGATTTACGAAGTACAGGAAATAACGCTTTGGTTAACATGGCTTGTGCAGTCACGTTTACTTTCATAATGTTTTCAAACGTTGATGAACAAAAATGTTCAAGTGGGCCGAGCGATCCTAAAATGCCCGCATTGTTAAGTAGCCCATCAAGGCGACCAAATTGAGATTCAATTGTTGCTGCAAGGTCACGGTAGTTTTGTTTTGTAGCACCTTTTAAATCCATAGGCACAATTGCTGGTTTAGGATAACCCGCATTAACAATTTCATCGTAAACACATTCAAGTTTATTAGTTGTTTTCCCTAATAAAATAACAGTCGCGCCGTATTTCGCATAGGTAATTGCCGCGACGCGTCCAATGCCATCACCGGCGCCTGTGATCAAAATAACTTTGTCTTTAAGTGCATTTTCAGTTGCTTGATATGTGTGCATAAAAGTACCAATCTATATAATTTTTCTAATTTTAACATAGCAAAACGTGAAGTAATCGAATTTATTGTAAAATTAGGTGGCGAAAATAGAAACTTTACGTTAAGTTTAACTGGTCTAATGTCTCATTAATAATCTGATTACATTGTTTTAACCTAATACACTGATAAAACACACTATAAAAATAAAATATGTGCGGAGCCAATAATATGAAAAAAATGCTACTTTCACTCTCGGTTACAGCTGCATTAGCAGGTTGTGGCGGTGGAGAAACGCTAAAAGATGTTAAAAATGATACAGCCCCTGTTATTCCTACAGCTACGGTAAAGTTTGATCCTGCAAAGGGAGTTATTTCTGTACCAAATGATTTATTAATGAGTGGTACCCGAGATGGAACCCTTAATATCCCAGATGAGCTTAACTCAGCGGGTGTGTCTATCAATCGTGCCGAATATGCAAATCCACAATTTGCAATAGGTGCACTCGATGGCTGGTCTACGCAAGTTCCTTTTAAGATAGATTTAACGTTTCCACCTTCAATAAGCTTAGATGAAGCATCAGCGGGTACACCAGGCTCAGTTCGTATTTTTGAAGTGATTATGGGTGCAAGTTTAACCGATGAGGAATGTGGTCAAGCCCCAGCGGGGGCGGCATGTAAACTTATTGGTGAACTTACTTTTGGTGTTGACTTCATCACGAAAGCATCGGGTGATGCGGTAGCGATTATCCCTTTAAAACCATTTAAAGCGGGAAGTTCATACATCAATGTATTAACGACTGAACTAAAAGATTCATTAGGGCGCTCAATAGAGCCATCTTCTACTTATGGGTTAGTCAAACAAGAAGTGCCACTCGTTACCGCTGCACAACTTGCGCTGCAAGGTGCAGTTAATAGTTACGAAAATGTAGTGGTAAGCTCAGGTAATATTACTAAAGATGAGATTATTTTTTCTGCTGCAATGACAATGCAATCAGCGGGACCAGTACTTGGTACAATCAAGCAATTGTTAGCGGTAAGTCTACAACAACCAAGCATGCCAACACCTGCTATACAAGTACCAGCTCAACCAATGGTAAATGTTCAAGATGTATTCAAAAACCAAGGGGTAGAGGTTTCTGCTGCTTTTTCAGGTGTTCAATACCAAAAAGGTAGCATCATGTTACCTATGTACTTAGGGACTCCTACTGGCTCAGCGATTAGCGATTTAAACGATACATATTGGCAAGGTATGTGTGACAACGCAGTCGTAGTATCAGGGTATAAAGCACAGGCAGGTGATGCTTTCCCAGCCGAACCAATTAGCGTCAATGATGGCACATGTGCCGCATTAAGTGGTGGCAAACTGCGTGATTTAGGTCTAGATAGCACGCGCCATTTGACCAAATATAATACCATTCCAAAAATGCAAAGCATGGCCAATGTGCCAGTGCAAGTAACTAAGCCTATTTTACCTATAATTAATGGTGTACGTGCACAACTACAGTTACCTGCTATCGAAATGCCTGAAAATGGTTGGCCTGTTGTTATTATGCAACATGGTATCACTACGCAAAAAGAAAGCATGCTGGCGTTAACTGCTCAGCTTTCAATTCAGGGGTTTGCAACGGTCGCTATTGATCACCCTCGACATGGTGAGCGTGGTATTGATGTTGATGGCGATGGAAAAGATGACTTTAATGCGACAACAAACTCAGTACTGAGTTACATGAACTTAAGCTCATTGCTTGTTGCACGTGATAGCTTACGTCAATCAGCTGCCGATTTATTAGGTTTGCGTCTAGGCTTGAACTTTATCAACGATGCGACTATCAATAGTAAAGATGTTACCTACATCGGGCATTCACTAGGGTCTATTGTTGCGCCGGCATTTATTGCTCAAGCTAATAGCCCAATGGCTGAATCGATTGACCCACTGTTCAAGGTTAATACCGTTGCATTAGCAAGCGGCGGCGGTGGCGTTGCTAGTTTCTTACTGGAATCGGGCGCATTTGGCCCATTTGTACAAGGTTCTGTTCTTTTATCTGCAGGCACTACGGAGTCGGCTGAATTTGGAGCATTTACGCAAGGTCCAGCTATCTCTAACTGTGGGGCCGCAGATTATAGTAGAGCCTTTACCTCATGTGCTTTTAAAGAGTATGTTACTGCGCTTACCGTCGCAGGAGAAACAAGTAAGCTTGCAAATATTCAAGGTGTGATGACTAAATTTGCTTTTGCAGCACAGACAACGCTTGATAGCGGTGATCCGACTAATTATGCCGCAGCTGTAAAAACACTCGAAACACCGATTTATATGAATGTTGTTGTGGGCGATGGTGTTAATAATAAAGCGGATCAAGTTATTCCACCGACCACAACGATTAACCCAATTGCAGGCAGCCTTCCGCTAGCAAACTTTATGGGCTTAGAAACGGTAAGTACATCGCAAGCGCTAAGTGCAACGCCTTCTAGCTATTTAGTTAAGTTTACCAAAGGGCACCACGGTTCAATTCTTACACCAGCACCAAATGAAGAAGCCGGTGCTGATGCTCAAGGAAGTGCAGCGGCTAATGCCGAGATGCAGCTACAAGTTGCAACCTACCTCGCCGCTCGCGGTCGTATGTTGGTAGTAACAAACAGCGATGTTGTGACTGATTAATAACCAGCAAAAAAATTAACCTTTCAAAGCCACTGCAAAGTGGCTTTTTTTTGTCTTAAAGCATGCTAAATTAGCTGAAATTTATTAATGGAGAAACCAGTTGGAATTTTTATACGAATACGGTTTGTTTTTTGCTAAAACAGTTACTTTTGTTATTTCTATCGCGATTATTTTAATGTTGATAGTAGGTGCTGCTGTTAAGCCGAAAGCTAAAAAAGGTGAGATACAAATAGATGATATATCAGAGCAATTAGTCGAACTCAAAGAAAGTTTTTTACAAAATACGCTTGGTAAAAAAGAACTTAAGGCACACCACAAGCAGCTAAAATCACAAAGTAAATTAGCCGATAAAGAAGAGCCTAAACCTCGTTTATATGTTATTGATTTTGTAGGAAGTATGGATGCTCACGAAGTGGAAAGCTTAAGAGAAGAAATAACTGCAATTATCTCTATTGCTGAGCCTAGTAAAGACAAAGTCCTTATTCGTTTAGAAAGTGGTGGTGGCGTAGTGCATGGCTATGGCCTTGCTGCTTCTCAATTACAACGTATTAAGAATGCGGGCATTCCTTTGAGTGTTTCAATTGATAAAGTGGCTGCTAGTGGTGGTTACATGATGGCATGTGTTGCAGATGAAATACTCGCAGCTCCGTTTGCCATTGTTGGCTCAATCGGTGTTATTGCACAAATTCCTAACTTTAATAAAATATTAAAGAAAAATGACGTGGAATTTGAACAAATAACCGCAGGTGAATTTAAACGCACATTGACATTGTTTGGTGAGAATACGGATAAAGCCCGTGAAAAATTTCGTGAAGAAATTGAGCAAACACATGACTTATTTAAAACATTTGTGAGTACGCAACGTCCTAGCTTAGACATGAGCTTAGTCGCCACTGGTGAGCATTGGTTTGCAACTCAGGCCATTGAAAAAGGCTTGGTCGACGTAATAAAAACAAGCGACGATGCCTTATTAGATCAGCAACATGAACGTCAAATATATAAAATTAAATACAAAGTTAAAAAAGGGCTGAGCGATAAGTTAGCACTTGGTTTAAGTAGTGGAATAAATAAAGTGGGGGTAAACCTGCTCTCAAAGTTTAAGTCAATTAACCCTTAAACTTATATTATGAACGAAAAAAACCTTGATTTATCACATCAAGGTTTTTTTAAATCAATTGACTAACTAATTAGTCAATTGATTTATGGTAATCTTCTAAATCTTTTGCGGCATTAGGGTCATTGAATACGCTTTCATCAAGTTCACCTTCAGACTTGGCAACAACACAAGTAACCATACAATCGCCCGTTACATTTACCGCAGTACGGGTCATGTCAAGCAACCTATCTACACCAATTATAATAGCGATACCTTCAACCGGTAAGCCGACTTGGTTAAGCACCATTGCTAGCATAATTAAACCAACACCAGGCACACCGGCAGTGCCCACAGAAGCAAGCGTAGCGGTTAGAATAACCATTAAATAATCAGAAATAGTTAAATCAACACTAAATACTTGCGCAATAAATACGGTTGCAACACCTTGCATAATAGCGGTGCCGTCCATGTTAATGGTAGCACCTAAAGGAATAGTGAAAGAGGCGACAGAATTGCTAGCGCCTAGCTTTTTAGTGGCGGTTTCAAGTGTAATAGGCATGGTTGCACTAGAGCTTGACGTGCTAAACGCAAATAAGCACGTATGTTTCATTTTTGCCAAGAAAGTAGCAGGGCTTAGTCCTGTGAGAAGTTTTAGTAAAAGCGTGTAATTTACAAATGCATGTAAAAGCAGGGCTAAAACAACAACAAAAAAGTATTTTGCTAAGCTTACAATTAGATCCAATTCTATAGTAGTAAAAAGCTTAGCCATTAAGAAAAATACACCGTAAGGTGCAATGTTCATTAATAATGTGACTAATTTTAAGATTACAGTGTTTAAATCTTCAAATACGGCCGTTACTCGTTTACCAGCTTGGCCGCTTAACGCCATAGCAATACCAAATAATAAAGCAAACACAATTACCTGTAACATATTACCTTTAGCCATTGCTTCAAATGGATTCGTTGGGAACATGTCAATGATAACTCTTGCAAGTGTAGGAGCTTCTTTTGCATCATAACTTGCTTGAGAGGGAAGGCTGATCCCTTCACCTGGATTAAATAACAATGCCAGTGATATAGCAACGGTTATAGCAATTGCAGTGGTTAATAAATAAAGGCTAATTGATTTACCGCCTAAACGACCTAACTTTTTTGGATCGCTAAGGCTACAGGTGCCACACACGAGTGAAACAAAGACCAAGGGAACAACCAACATTTTTAAGCTGGCAATGAATATTTGTCCACCTACGTGAAAAATACCATCTACAAAAAAGGCTTTAATTGGCAAAGAGAATAATCCAAGTGGGATTAGATAATCGTCTTCACCAGCTAAAATAGCCTGAAATATAAAGCCTACTATAACCCCGAGGCCCATGCCTATCATGATGCGGGTGGTTAAACTCATTGAACGGATTTTTGACATATACCCTAATCTACTTTAAATAAATTTTGCCATAGACTACCAGTCTATAAATATTTATACAGAAAAAATTAGTATTTATTGAAAATTATTTTATATAAAAAAGTAATAAAAAACGGAGATTTTAAACTAACTTATAGGTTAATATTAGGTAAATGACGTTTAGCAAATATTAACTACACTAGGGAGAGGTAAATGCCTTTAACGCGACTGCTCAGTATTACATTACTTAGCTTTTTTCTTATGGCTTGTGGCGGCGGCGGAACACTTGAAAAAAGTGGCACGGTTGGTGGTGGCACCGACGGCACAGATACGAGCAGCTCACTTGCTTTACAGCTGACTATTTTAGATCAAACAGGGGCTGCATTTTCTGATTCGAACCCTGTGAGTAAAGATAACAAAGGCGTTGTGACAGCAACACTCACAAATAACGCTGTAGCACTTACTGACAAACTCATTACGTTCACCACAAAATTCACAGGGAAAATAACCCCAGAACTTGGCACGGCGCTTACCAATAATCAAGGTGAAGCAACTGTGAGCTTAAGCAGCGGTAATTTTAAAGGTGCGGGCGAAGTGGTCGCAACGTATGTAACTGATGATCAAACCATTACAAAAACGCTGGGCTTTATATCCAGTGGTGATGATGCGTCAAGTGAAGCGGCCGTAGTTGCAGTAGATATTAAGCTACTACAAGGATGTAATGACGGTTGGGACAGCGATAGAAACACAGTATCGCTCGAGCAAAGCTATGTTGCTTCTGGCTGTAAATCGGTTAATCAATTTTCGTCAGATGAACTGATTGATGTGTTAGTTAAAGTAACCGATACGAGCTCGGGTGATGGTTTTGTTGGTGTGATCAGTGATATTACGACTGATTTGGGAAGTTTGTTACCTGTCTCTGGTAAAGCACTAACAGACAATTTTGGTTTTGCAATTTTAAAATTACAACCTGGTGCGAACAGTGGCGCCGGTGAAATTACAGCAACATCAAAATCAACATCGAGTCAAAAAGCATTTGAAATTTCGACTGCTGAGCTGCAAGTTAATATTAGTAATGGTTTATTTAACAAATTAGATGCCAATGGTAACCCTATAGCAAATGAATACCAGCCATTAGCCGCTGGTGCGACAACCGTTATTAGCGTTGAAATATTAGATAGCAATGGACAGCGAGTAGTATCAACACTTGATGTGCAATTTAGTTCTAGTTGTACCCAAGCGGGTTTGTCAATTTTGGATGCAAACGCAAAAAGCATCAGTGGAATTGCAACGGCCACTTATCGTACCAATGGTTGTAGCGCCTCACTCGGCGACACCGTGACTGCAACCGTGCTTACCGGTGGCACACCCGTCGTTAAATCGGTTAACATTCCGGTATCAATTGCTGAGGTTGAGTCCATTGAATTTATGAGTGCAACACAAAATGTAATTGCACTTAAGGGCACTGGCGGCCAATCGCGCTCTGAAACATCTGAAATCACGTTTAAATTAAAAGACAGAATCGGAAAACCGGTTGTCAGTAATAGAATGGATTTTCGTTTAAGTTCAACAAATGGTGGTATAAGCCTATCGCATAATAGTGTATTTACTGATGCACAAGGTTTGGCCCGCGTGCAAGTAAACTCAGGATTTGTCCCTATGGCAGTGCGAGTACAGGCTTGTTATATCCCTCAGAGTCAAATTCCAGCAAATCAAAATAATGATGTGACTTGTTGGCAAGACGTTTACTTAGAGTGTAAAAAAGATGCGTCACAAAGAAATGATAGTGTTTCGTGTCCTATTGGGGAGCTTTCTTTAGTTTCACTTGATGAACAAGTTGTAACTGTCTCTGATTTAGTCTCAATTAGTTCAGGTCTTCCTGATGGGAATAGTTTTACCGCAGGTGCAACGAGTATTAATATTGAAGCACTTGATTATATTGGTGACACTAATGAAATCTCAATTTTTCTAGCCGATCACTTTAACAATCCAGTACCCGACGGTACCACTGTTTATCTAACCACTGAAGGCGGTGCCGTTGGCACACTAGATGGAACTACTTTTAATCCACAACTGGAATGTAATACAGTGGATGGTGCATGCACGGCACAATGGCGCAACCAAAATCCGAAACCATTTACAGAGGCTAAATGGGGAAATCAAATCAGTTCTATAAATCCTAAAACAAATACTATTAATTGTGATCTGTATTTCAATGCAGCTGCGCCTTGTATGAATGGGATCACTAACGCAGCAGACGATGTTAACAATGGAGTTCCTTTAGGTGGGCGTGTAACCGTTGTTGCGACAGCGAAAGGGCAAGAATCATTTATTGATATTAATGGTAATGGCCGTTTCGATACCAATGAGTATTATAGTGGTTACGATTTACCTGAAGCGTTTGTCGATCATAATGAAAATGGGATATACGACGGATTAGCGGGTATTTATGACCCGGTCACAGCAACTGTAAAAAAAGCAGCCGAGTTTTGTAAAGAGGGTGATACAAATGATCCATGTAGCCCTAAAAAGACGAATGGCGGTCATTTTGAAGAGAGCTTTGATATTGATTCAAATGGTATGCATACTTTAGCTGATGGTAAGTACAATGGCCTATCATGTACAGAAGCGGCAACTAATCCACCTGCTAATGCAACCTTTGCAAGCTTATGTACAAAAGATTTACTCGATGTGCGTGAATCATTTCAAATTATATTATCGGGCAGTACTGTTTATAGTCGTTTTGTAGTTGCTAAAGATCACATTAAACAGCAATTACCAAACCCGTTGCTTACAAGTAAAATTGATAATTGTGAGAGTATTTATTCAGAAGTTGCTGCAAATGGTACAAATAGTGGAATTGTAGTCCTGCAGCTTGAAAACTCAGACAATAATCAATTTTGTGATGTTAATTTAATTGACTTAAGTTCAGGCAGTGCAACTAATCAATTAGCGAGTTTATCGTTTAGCATTTACTATTCTGATAGATACAATAACCCTATTCCCTCAGGAACTACGGTATCAATATCGACAAAAAATGGTAAATACGATGGTCGTGGCAGTTTAACTATGCTTGAAAGTGATTCGACTAAAGCACACTCAGAGCAGCTTACTATTAGTCGAGAAACAGATCCAAATGATGCAACTACGGGCTTATTAACGGTTTCATTTGAAACGCCTAAAGGTGTGCAAACACCATCGACACTGACTATTAGAGACGATGGTTAAAGGTTTATAATTGCTTTATTTGTAAAAATGCCAACCGAAAGGTTGGCATTTTTGTTTGTGTTCTATATATTCCACAGCAATTATCATAAAAACACCTGTTTGTTTAAATTAACAACAGAAATTGTTTGTTTATTCAGTAAATACTGAAAAGTTTGTATTAAAAGCTTGTAACAACTAGTGTTTGTAGATATACCTATAAATATTCGCGCCGCTTATAGCGGTAAACACATTTTTAATATTTGGTTAGAAATAGGCAACTATGGGCAAATCGCTAGTAATTGTAGAGTCACCTGCTAAGGCTAAAACAATTAATAAATATTTAGGTAACGATTTCATCGTAAAGTCTAGTATTGGACACGTACGAGATTTACCTACTTCAGGTTCGAGCAAAAATAAAGTGCCGGCAACTAAAACGCCTGCAGAAGTTCGTAAAATGGAACCAGAAGAAAAAGCAGCGTATAAAAAGCAACGAGATTATACTAATTTAGTCGCGAGAATGGGGATTGACCCTGATCAAGGCTGGGAGCCGCATTACGAAATACTGCCTGGTAAAGAAAAAGTTGTTCAAGAATTACAAAAGCTGGCAGAAAATGCAGACCAAATATACCTCGCAACGGATTTGGATAGAGAAGGGGAAGCAATTGCTTGGCACCTTCAAGAAATCATTGGCGGAGAGCCTGCAAAGTATAAGCGTGTAGTTTTCAACGAAATTACAAAAAATGCGATTCAGCAAGCATTTGAGACACCTGGCGAGCTAAATACCGATATGGTCTATGCGCAACAAACGCGCCGTTTTTTAGATCGTGTGGTTGGCTTTATGGTGTCACCGTTACTGTGGGCAAAGGTTGCTCGTGGACTTTCAGCAGGTCGAGTTCAGTCAGTTGCAGTGCGTTTATTGGTTGAGCGCGAACGTGAAATTAAAGCGTTTATTCCAGAAGAATTCTGGGATATTCATGCTGATGTTAAAAATAGTGAGTCTGAGTTACGTTTAGAAGTAACCAAACAAGCTGACAAGCCATTTAAGCCAGTAAATGAAGCTCAGGCTAGCGCAGCGGTTAAAAGCCTTGAGAATGCCGAATATAAAGTTGTTAATATTGAAGAAAAACCAAGTAAGAGCCGCCCAAGTGCGCCTCTGATCACTTCAACAATGCAACAAGCGGCGAGCACACGCTTAGGTTATGGTGTTAAGAAAACCATGATGCTAGCACAGCGCTTGTACGAAGGCGGTTATATTACGTATATGCGTACCGATTCAACTAATCTATCAAAAGATGCAGTTGCAATGTGCCGTGAATATGTAACAGAACAATTTGGTGAAAAATACTTACCAAAAGATCCAATTAATTACAGCTCAAAAGGCAACGCACAAGAGGCGCATGAAGCTATTCGCCCGTCGAGTGTAGCCGTACTTTCTGGCCATATTGAAGGCGTAGATGCCGATGCTAAAAAGCTTTATGAGCTTATTTGGCGTCAATTTGTTGCATGTCAAATGGTACCAGCAGAGTACGATTTAACTACTTTGACTGTTGCAGCAAACGATTTTCAGCTTAAAGCAAAGGGTCGTGTATTACGCTTTGATGGTTGGACTAAAGTTCAACCTGCAATTCGTAAAAAGAACGAAGAAGATCAGTCATTACCACCCGTTACACTAGGCGAAACCCTGACCCTTGTTGAACTTGATCCTAAACAGCATTTTACAAAACCACCTGCGCGTTTTAGTGAAGCGAGTTTAGTAAAAGAGCTTGAAAAACGTGGTATTGGTCGTCCTTCTACGTATGCATCTATTATTTCAACGATTCAAGACCGTGGTTATGTGCGCGTCGAAAATCGTCGTTTCTTCGCTGAGAAAATGGGTGAAATTGTTACCGATCGTCTAGTTGAAAACTTCACAGATTTAATGAATTTTGACTTTACCGCTAAAATGGAAGGTCGACTAGATGATATCGCAGAAGGCGAGCGCGTTTGGACCGAAGTACTTGATAAATTTTATGCTGATTTCTCAACGCAATTAACAGTCGCAAAAGATGAACCAGAGCAAGGCGGTATGCGCCTCAATGAAATGGTTGAAACGGATATTGAATGCCCAACATGTAGCCGCAAAATGGGTATACGTACGGCATCAACAGGCGTATTTTTAGGTTGTACGGGTTATAGTCTACCGCCTAAAGAGCGTTGTACTACAACAATGAACTTAGTGTCAGGTGATGAAGCCGTAGCAGCTGATGTTGAAGATGTTGAAACCGAAACATTAATGCAGATGAAGCGTTGTCCAATTTGCGAGACAGCAATGGACTCGTACTTAATCGATGAAACACGTAAATTACATGTTTGTGGTAATAACCCAGCTTGTAAAGGTCACGTTGTTGAAGAAGGCACCTTTAAAATTAAAGGCTATGACGGTCCAACTATCGAATGCGATAAATGTGGTGCTGACATGGAGCTAAAATCTGGTCGTTTTGGTAAGTACTTTGGTTGTAATAATGAAGAGTGTAAAAATACGCGTAAACTACTGAAAAGTGGTGAAGCAGCGCCGCCAAAAGAAGACCCTGTACATATAAAAGAGCTTGAGTGTGAAAAGTCTGAAGCGTATTTTGTATTACGTGATGGCGCAGCAGGTATATTTTTAGCGGCCAACACTTTTCCTAAGTCACGTGAAACGCGTGCACCAAAGGTTGAGGAATTAAAGCGCTTTAGAGACCGTATTTCACCTAAGTTTTATTACTTAGCTGATGCACCAGCACAGGATCCTGATGGCAACTTAGCGGTTGTTCGTTATAGCCGTAAAAATAAGTCTCAATACGTAATGACTGAAGTTGACGGTAAAGCAACTGGCTGGACTGCACATTATGAAGCGGGTAAATGGGTAGAAGAAGCAAAGAAAAAAGCAGCACCAAAAAAGAAGCCAGCTGCTAAAAAAGCCCCTGCTAAAGCAAAGGTTAAAGCGAAAGCTAAAAAAGAAGATGAATAAGCACGTTATCGCTTATTCATGACTTTTTATAGGTTTTAAAAAGCTATAAAAAAACCGGAACGCACAGCTTGTGTCGATTCCGGTTTTTTTTATCTATTTATATGTACTTCGCAATGGCTTTGTTAGCCGTACATATAATACCAACCTGCAAAAATATTTGAACAATTTATCGAATTAAATCACTCTATAACGTTGTTAAAAATTTTTTATTTAGAACAACTAGATACAAAAATTTTTGCCTAGTTCTAGCGCGATTTTCTTATCGTTAAATTG
>NZ_PNDU01000241.1:0-15803 GCF_005886635.1 Pseudoalteromonas sp. S558
AGCATTATTTATGATAAACGGTTCACTAACAGCGTTAATAATTTTTTATGTAAGAACACTACACATCTAAATTATTGCCTTGTTATTAAACCGTTTACCTGCGCTTTGTATAGGAGAAATGGTTCACTAGCTGTGTTAAAAATAACTGATATAAGAACAATTATATTTCGTTATTTTTGCCTTGCTATAGAGCTATTTTCCTATCGCTATAATAGAGCATCAATTGGTGTAAAGTTAAAGCGTAAATTACAGATACAAAAAAGCCGAGATTGAATTTCAATCTCGGCTTTTTTAATACTTAATTTAAATTAGGTATTATTTATTAGGTATTAGTTATTTGCGTTACGTTGGCGTAAAACTTCAAACAAACAAATACCCGTGGCTACCGATACGTTTAAGCTTGAAACAGTACCCGCCATTGGGATTTTAACGAGCATATCGCAATGCTCACGCGTTAAGCGGCGCATGCCCTCGCCTTCTGCGCCCATAACAATCGCCATTGGGCCCGTTAAGCTTGCATCAAATACGTGGTTATCAGTTTCACCAGCAGTGCCTACAACCCATACGCCTGCATCTTTAATTTCGCGAAGCGTACGCGCAAGGTTAGTAACTTGAATAAGCGGCACTGTTTCGGCTGCACCACAAGCTACTTTACGTGCTGTACCGTTAAGCTTAGCAGAACGATCTTTAGGTACAATGATAGCGTGAACACCCGCAGCATCTGCACTTCGTAGGCATGCGCCTAAGTTATGCGGATCGGTAATGCCATCAAGCACAAGTAAAAACGGTGTGTCTTCACGAGCGATGATCGCATCAAGATCTTTTTCGTTAAACGTTGGCGCTGCTTTTACGTTGGCAATAATACCTTGATGCTGCTCACCCTTTGATTTGCTATCAAGGGCTTTGCGCTGCATAAACTGTACTGAAATACCAAATTTACGTGCTTCATCAATAATCGGAGTTGAGCGTTTGTCGTCACGGCCTTTAAGGGCGTAAATTTCTACAAAGCGCTCTGGTTCGCTTTCTAAAATTGCTTCAACAGAATGAAAGCCAAAAATTAATTCATTACTCACGTATTGTCTGCTCCTGGGATAGTACGTTTACGGGCATTTTTGCCTGGTCTTTTAGGCTTTTTAACGGCCTTCTTCTTCGGTTTTTTCTTTACGGCAGTGTCTGCTGCTTTTTTATCTGCGGGTTTAGTTGCAGACTTATTTGCAGGCTTACCTTTATCTTTGTTCGCTGGCTTTTTTTTGCCTTTTGGTTTGTCATCGCTGTGCGATTTTTTACCCGGAACTTTGCCTGCTTTTAATTGCGAGCGAACACTTGCTGGCGCATGCTCAGATTTTCCTGCGCCTTTTGGTGCACGACGACGAGAGTATCTGTCTTGTGCTACATCGCCTTTAAGCGTTAAGTTTATACGGCGATCGTCTAAGCTAACCGACGCAACCTGTACAGTGACTTTGTCGCCAAGACGATATACAGTATTGGTGTGCTCACCAATCAAGCAATGTTTTGCAACATCGTGTGCAAAAAATTCGTCACCTAAATTAGTAACATGGATCAATCCGTCAATTTGTAAATCGTCTAAACGAATAAACAAACCAAAGTTAGTGACCGATGAAATAACACCGTTAAACTCGTCACCTACGTGATCTTGCATAAACTCACATTTAAGCCAATCAGCTACTTCACGAGTTGCATCGTCGGCGCGGCGCTCTGTGGTAGAACATTGCTCACCGAGTTGATCAACTTCATCGTCGGTATACGCGTATTCGCCAGACGTTTGCTGACCTTGTGCTTTTATAACTGCTTTAATAGCACGATGCACCACTAAATCTGGGTAGCGACGTATTGGCGATGTAAAATGCGCGTAAGCCGATAACGCTAATCCAAAGTGACCAATGTTATCTGGCTGATATACCGCTTGTTTCATTGAACGCAGTAGCATAGTTTGAATAAGCTCGGCTTCTGGGCGGTCGCCTAGTCGCGCTAGTACTTGGGTTATTTCTTTTGGCGTTGGCTCGTCGCTCAAAGTGCTTTCGATACCTAACTCGCCTAAGAACTTAGTAAAGTTACCTAGTTTTTCGCTGTCGGGTTCGTCATGCACACGATAAAGCGCGCTTGCTTCGTGCTTTTCAAGAATTTTAGCCGCCGATACGTTGGCTAAAATCATACATTCTTCAATGAGTTTGTGCGCGTCGTTACGAATAACAGGCACTATTGATTCTATTTTACGCTGAGCGTTAAATACAAAACGTGTTTCTAGGGTTTCAAACTCAATGGCACCACGGTCTTGGCGTGCTGCTTTAAGTGCCATGTACATTTGCTGTAAGTCAGTTAAATGTGGCACGACAGCTGAGTATTCTTCGCGTAGTTTTTCGTCGTTTTGTAAAATAGCATTTACTTTGGTGTAAGTTAAACGTGCATGCGAGTTCATTATCGCTTCGTAAAACTTATAACCCGAAAGTTTGCCTGCGCTCGATACGGTCATTTCGGCAACCATACATAAGCGATCTACTTTTGGATTAAGCGAACATAACCCGTTAGAAAGCACTTTTGGTAGCATCGGAATTACTTGCTCAGGAAAATACACTGAGTTACCACGTAAAATTGCTTCTTTGTTAAGCGGCGTGTTCATTCCTACATAATGCGATACATCGGCAATAGCAACCCATAAGCGCCAGCCACCTGATTTTTTAGGTTCGCAATATACGGCGTCATCAAAATCGCGAGCGTCTTCGCCATCAATGGTTACAAGTGGTAAATCACGTAAATCTACACGGCCTTGTTTGTCAGCCTCTTCAACAAACTCACCTAGGTGAGCAACTTGTGCTTCAACTTCTTCTGGCCATACGTGTGGAATATCGTGATTACGCAACGCAACTTCAATTTCCATACCTGGGGCTAAATGCTCACCCAGTACATCAACAACTTTACCTACCGCATTCATGTTGCGACTCGGATTTTGCGTAATTTTAACCTGCACCATTTGGTTATGGCGGGCACCGTTTTCGTTGCCTGGTAAAATCATTATATCTTGCGTTATGCGCGGGTCTTCAGCGACTACAACAGCAATACCGTGCTCAACAAAATAACGGCCAACAACTGGCGCACGCTCATTTGTAAGAACTTTTATAATACGTGCATCGCATTTTGAACCTGAGCCACGTTTGGTGCCTTTAGCAAGTACAATGTCGCCATGTAGCACCATGTTCATTTGATGCTTAGCAATAAACCAATCTTTACTCTCGCCTTCAACTTCTAAAAAGCCAAAACCGTCTCTGTGGCCTATTACTTTGCCTTTAGTTAAACCGGCTTCGTCAATCAGGGCGTAGCATTTAAATTTATTGAAATACAGCTGTCCGTCACGCTCCATAGCGCGAAGGCGGCGTTTAAATGCTATTTGGCGCTCGTCATCATTTACTGCTAGTTCTTCACATAATTGCGCGTAGTTAGCAGGCTTTGAACGCTCTTGAAGGTGAGTAAGTATAAACTCACGGCTAGGGACTGGGTTTTCGTACTTTTCTTGTTCTCGACTGAGATTTGGATCTTGGTTTGACATTCACTATCTTGTTAGTTGGTTATGTAGGTATTTTAACCCATATAGTTAAAATGAGACAGGTAAAAGCTGTTAAACTTTTAAGAAAGCATTTTTACCTTGCTGTTTGCTCTGAAAATCTAGCGCAATGGGCCTTAACGAGTCCTTAATTGCAAAGTGTTAAGTCATATCGTAGCAATCTTAAAGCTCTTTCGCGCTATACACTTATTTATACTATTTCTTTTGTAAGTTTTTCCAAAGTACTTTACTTATATTATCAATAAAACTTGGGTCTTCTTCTTTCATTGTTAGTAAAATTTGTTTGTTCATTTGTGTTTTATTTTGTTTATAGATCCAGCGATTTTTATTAAACGGCTCTGCAAATTCAAGCACGCCAGCTTGTAGTTCGTCATTATTTGTAAACACCGCTTCAACTACTTTGTTGTCTAGTAGCTGCAGAGCGCCGACTCGCTCACCCGACATAGCTAAACGATTAAAAAATGTTTGCGAAATTGCTTTATTAATTATAGGAAACATTGAGGGTACAAACGGCACCATTACATCCACTTCAGGGAAACAAAAAAAACCTTTATCTGATTTCATAAATCTAAAATCGCACGCACACGCAAGCACAGAACCATTACCATAGGTATGCCCGTTTAACGCAGCAATAATAGGCATAGGAAAAGTAACTATGCGCTTGAATAAGTCGCCTATTTGCACCATAAAATCGGAAATTGCTGCAGGTAAAATGCTCGGGTTAGACATCCACTCGAGGTCGATACCTAATGACCAATTTTTGTCACTCGAAGACGTTAAAATAACTGACTTAATATTTTGATCAGCTTCAATGTGGTCAAGGTGTAAATTAAACTCAGCCAAAAACGCTGGATTGTGACGGTTTTCAGCGGTATTCATGGTGAGTATAGCGGTGTTGTTTTTAGTTGTTAGTTCTATTAGATTAGCCATTAAACTCTCTTTTAACGCTTTTTAAGTTGATTTTAAGCGCTGTTCGTTACTTTTATAGTTATTGGTAACATAGTAATACTTTACTTATAACTTATAAACCCACTATTTTATTCTCGAACGAGCACAAACGCATTCACGTGTTTTATGCTTTGTTTTAAATCTATAGCCATCCCTTTTGTTTAGCTATACGTGCTGCATCTATTCGATTTGTGGCATTAAGCTTTGCGATAGCATCTGAGAGATAATTACGTGTGGTGCCCTCGCTGATAAATAGCTGTTTGGCTATTTCGCTGGTTTTAAGGCCATCGCTTGCGAGTTTTAGCGCTTTACGCTCTTTATCGGTCAGCGGGTCCGAGTCATCTAATGCATTAATAGCAAGCTCTGGGTCTATTACTTTTTGACCTTGCATTACTTTTTTAAGGGCATTTATTAATTCTTCACTTGGTGCTTCTTTTAAAATAAAGCCTTTAGCCCCTGCGGCAATCGAACGCCTTATATAACCAGCGCGAGAAAACGTAGTCATAATAACCATTTTTATTTTTGGATATTTGGCTGCAATTTGCTCGCTAAGCTCTATCCCATTCATGTTTGGCATTTCTATATCAGTTAAAATTACATCTGGATGTAAATCACTATCAAGCATCTTAATTGCATTGAGTGCATCTTGGCCGTTACTTGCTTGCCCAATAACCTCTATATTAAAATCAAGGCTCAACAGTGCAGCAATTGCATCACGAACAAGCGCCTGATCTTCCACTAAATATACTTTGATCATTGTAAATCCTTAGCCGTAATTGGCAGCATTACATTTAAAGTAAAGGTATCGCCACAGGTAAATGAAGCACTGCCATTTAATTGTTCTGCTCGCTCTTTAATACCACTGAGGCCATTGCCCGAATTCAATGCGCTGCATGGAGCATGGTCAATAACGGTTATGAGTAATTGCTCCGGTGTTTGCTCTATATTTATTTCACAGATTTTTGTGCTGCTATGGCGCAATAGATTTGTAACTGCCTCTTTAATTATAAGACCAGCGAACCCCTCGACTTTAAAGGGTAAAGTATTTAAAACCACATTAAATGTAACATTAAAGTCTTGCTCTATTAATCGTTGTTTTAGCTGTGCTACTTGGCTGACAAGATTAAGCTGTTTTAAATCACTTACGGCGCTTCTTACGTCACTAAGTAATTGCCTTGCTAGATCTGCCACTTGTGCAATCTCGCTATTTGCTTGAGCGTAACGCTCACCTTGGTTTAATTTATTAGCAAGCTCAGCCTTTAAAGCAATAGATGACAGTGAGTGACCTAAAATATCGTGCAAGTCGCGAGCTATCCGTTCGCGCTCAGCAATAGCTGCTAACTGCTCTAATTGGTTAGCACTTTCCTGCTCACGCTTTTTGTAACGGCTCTCTCTTTTAGCTGCAATACCGTAACTAAATAAGGCGGCACATAGAATCAAAGCCACAGCTAAAAAGTACTCAACTTTTCCTATATCACCAATATATGCACTTAATAAAACAGTTAGAATTATCGCTAATGCGGCATAGAATCTTTGCAGTTTACTGTATGTGTAACCGGCTACATAGGCGACAAAACCAAATAAGGTAGGCGTGCCTGAGTTATAAAAAGTAGCCCAGAAACAAATTAATAGCATAGCTACAAACAACTTAGTTACACCTGTACTTTTGCAGTTTATTGCTTTTACATACAAAAGAATAAAAGCAATATAGAAGGCTAAAGACATAGTTATTTGGTTAGCCGTAAAGCTCGCAAAATTAATTATTAGTGGGAGTAAATAAAAGCCGGTAAAAATTAAATGTCCATATTTCCAAAAATCTTTATCGCTTTGTTGAGAGTAAGTGTTAAGTGAGCTCATACTAATACCTCAGGCATATTATTTTTATTAATAAAGATAAATAACACAAAAACACACACAAACATAAAGCAATCGACATAGGTAATAGTAAAACTAAGCGACTCTAAAAAATCGCTAATAGATAAACTGAATAAAATAAATGTACTCATATTTTAATTCCCTTCTTTTAAGTAGGGCAATTATGACAACATATATAAGTAATATGAGTGTGGATTGTCACCAACATTACTGACATTTGTCAGATGTTAAAAAATTCATCTTAAGAATTTTTAAGCGATGTTAATATGCTAAAAAAGCACGACAAGGAATCTAAATGCAACCTCAACAACAAAGCTTACTTTACTTACATATTGCGGTATTACTTTTTGGCGGAACGGCTCTGTTTGCAAAACTGATTGGTTTAAATGCGCTTGATATAACCGTTTATAGAGCAGCAATTGCTGGCATTGCCATTTACATTTTACTTAATGTGCAAAAAAAACAGATTAAACTTAATAAGCCTAAAGATTATTTAATTGCGATATTACTCGGTGCGGCTGTTGGTATACATTGGGTGACTTACTTTGCTGGCATGCAAATGGCGGGGATAACAATTGGTATGCTCGCATTTTTTAGTTACCCAGTTATTACGGTGTTTTTAGAACCTTTAGTAAATAAAAGTAAACCTAAAACTAAAGATGTGATTAGTGCCGCAGTCGTTATATTAGGTATTTACCTACTCGTGCCTACGGCAAATTTAGGTGATGATGTCACCCTCGGAGTAATAACTGGCGTGGTCTCGGCGCTATTTTTTTCAATAAGAAATATTACCCATAAACGTTATTTTAGCCAATATGGCGGCCCACAAACGATGTTTTATCAAACTTTAGTGGCCAGCCTTATGTTATGTGCTTTTATTGAAGTACCGGTATATGAAGTAAGTAGCCATGACTTATTATTAATTTTAATTGCCGGAGTTATATTTACAGCAACACCCCATTCATTATTTGCAGCCAGTTTAAAGCATTTATCTGCCGCTACTGCGGGGTTAATTTCTTGCCTTCAACCTCTTTACGGCACACTATTAGCTATAATTATCATCCATGAACGCCCGTCAATAATGACGCTTGTTGGTGGCGTATTAATTGTTAGTGCGGCCTGTTTTGAAACTTGGTCAATTACACGAAAAGGACGACAATGAAAATATTTGCACACAGAGGCGCAAGCGGGCATTTTCCTGAAAATACTAAAAGCGCTATTTTGGAAGCATTAAAAATAGGCGTAGATGGCATTGAAGTAGACATACAAAGCGCCATTGATGATTACATGTTAATTCACGACTCATGGCTAGATAGAACTACAAATGGCACAGGCAAAGTAAATGAGTTTCACGTCTCTGAATTAACTAAATTAAATGCGGGTAATGGTGAAGTAATACCAACACTACAACAACTATTCGATTGGAATAACAACAAAACATTACTCAACCTTGAACTAAAACATGCTTTTGAACTTGAGAAATTTGCCACTCAACTTGAAAACAACATAAGTGCGAGAAAAATATCATGTGCTAATGTTTTAGTATCGTCATTTGATCACCATCAATTACTCTGGCTTAAGGGGCGTTTACCGTGGTTGAAAATAGGCGCACTCACGTCTTCGATTCCTATCAACTATGCTAAATTTGCTGAAGACCTAAATGCCTATAGTGTTCATGTGGACAAAAGCTTTGTAAATAAAGCGTTTACTGACGATGCAAAAAAAAGAGGGCTAAAGATTTATGCTTATACGGTCGATAAAGAACAAGATATAGCGCTAATGCTTGATTACGGCATAGATGGGATTTTTACAAACTACCCTACGCAAACTAAAGCTTACCTGTTATCGTTACAAACAAGCTAACTGCCTTACTTATGATTTATTACTAAATTAAAATCACAAAGGTTTATGGAAATGAGCGGTTTTATGAAAATTTATAACTACATTGAGCAAACCTTCTTTTTTACGTTAACTCGTAAAATTATAGGTAATTTAAGTTTTGTATTTTTATTTCAAGCTATTACGCTATTTTGGCTATACCAAAGTTTAAGCGAGCAGCAGCAAAATACAGGGGTGTTTTGGTTACTCACGCTGGTAATTGTTACAGGCTTTGTATTTACGCTTTTTTATATGCGTTTTTTAATCGTTCGCCCTATTACTGCTATGCGTAATACGCTTATAAAAATCAATCAACAAGATGGTAATTTAGCCGCTAAGCTACCTCATTTTTCATATGACGAATTTAGAGATTTAAGCACGCAATACAATGCATTTACTACTCATTTAAGCGAGTTGCTAAATACAACTTATTGCAGCGCTGAAGCAAGTGCTGATAGTAATAAAGCGGTTAGCGAATCAATGCAAAATACACAGCACTCAAGCGAGCAACAAATACATTTAAGTCGCAGTATTATTGACGCTAGTATGCAAATAACTCAAAGCTTACAAAATATCGTGAGTAATACCGACAGTGTACACAATGTTAATAATGAACATTTAGCGTTTGTAAAACTATCAGCGAAGGAGCTTTCAACACTTGTTGAGCAAGTTAAATTAATTACCAATATGCTGGGAAATTTTTCAAATACGATCGCGGGTTTAAAAGAAAATAGCGAAAACATTCGCAGTATTTTGAAGATGGTTGAAGAGTTTTCAGATCAAACCAACTTATTAGCATTAAACGCGGCTATAGAAGCAGCAAGAGCCGGCGAAGCTGGAAGAGGCTTTGCTGTTGTAGCCGATGAAGTACGCACACTTTCTATAAAAGTAAGTGGCGCAACAAGGCAAATTAGCGATTTTATTACTCAAATGAATGAGCTAGTAAACGAAACAAATAAAGAGTCAGAGCAATTAATTACTCACTCCAACAGTGCGCAAAGTTCAATAAGCGCAACGTCTGATGGGTTTGGTAAAATGCTCAATGAGTTTGAGCATAATCAGCAACAATTACAGCAAATAGCCAGCGCTGTACATTTACTTGAGCAAACACAAAATCAAACTCACCAATCTGTTGAGCAAATTGTGGAGCTTGGTGAACATGCTAAACAGCTAATAGACACCGCATCGGCAGATAGTGAGCAATCCCAACAACTAAGCTTACACACTCAACAACAATTAAAACGGTTTGTGCTTTAACAATCGGTGACTTATGAAAACGTGTTTTTCTTTAGAGGTTGAACTACTTTTAATCTACAAAGATAAACACGCCCGAGTAAATATGCTAAATTACGCCGCTATTTATTTAAGTGTGTGATGTGTGTGAGCAACCCGACCCCAGACTATAAAAAAATTGCCCTACAAATAAAAGCTTGGGGGTTAGAACTTGGCTTCAGTGAAGTGGGTATTACTGATATTGATTTAAGCCAGCACGAAGTACAACTTCAGCGCTGGCTTGATGCAGGCTTTCATGGTTCGATGGATTATATGGCAGCGCATGGTATGAAGCGCGCTCGACCAGCCGAACTTGTACCTGGCACTCAACGCGTTATTTCGGTAAAAATGAATTACCTTCCGCCCGATGCAGGCTTTGCAAAAACATTAAAAAATAAAGAAAAAGCCTATATAAGCCGTTATGCACTGGGTCGCGATTACCATAAATTAATACGCAATCGATTAAAAAAATTAGGCCAAAAAATAGAACAAGAAATTGGCGAATATGGCTTTAGGCCTTTTGTAGATTCAGCCCCTATACTTGAACGTCAGTTAGCTGAAAAAGCAGGTTTAGGCTGGCGTGGTAAAAACTCCTTACTAATTAATCAAGAAGCAGGGTCGTGGTTTTTTTTAGGCGAACTATTTATTGATTTGCCATTACCTATAGACGCCGAAAACACCTTTGAGGGTTGCGGTAAATGTGTTGCCTGTATAACGCTTTGCCCTACGGGTGCGATTGTAGAGCCTTATGTAGTAGATGCTCGCAAATGTATATCCTATTTAACAATAGAACTTCAGGGGCCTATTCCAGAACAATATAGAGCACTATTAGGTAATCGTGTTTATGGCTGCGATGATTGCCAGTTAGTATGCCCTTGGAATCGATATGGCCAAATTACTGATGAAAATGACTTTCACCCTCGCACACAATTAAAAGATAAAGACTTACTTGAGTTATTTGCTTGGGATGAGCCTACATTTTTAAAAAATACTGAAGGTAGCCCTATCCGTCGCATTGGCCACGAACGTTGGTTACGTAATATAGCAGTGGGTTTAGGTAATGCTGAGTTTAGCCCAGCTATTATTCACGCTCTTGAAGATAAAGGCCAACATTGTAGTGCGCTGGTTTTAGAGCATATTGAATGGGCACTAGCCCAACAAAATGATAAACAACGAGTTGCGCTTCGTAAAACGGCTAGATTGATCAGGATTGTAGAAAAAGGCTTACCCAGAGATGCATAACATAACTTGAGTAAACCTTTATATTGCGAAGTAGTTAGCTTTTCAAAAGTAATGACAGGTCTTGCTCAATTTCGGCAAAAGCGGCTTTAACTTGCTGAACAGACTCTTCCCTCGCAATTGATTTTTGAATTGTTTCATCCACTTTTTTATAGATGAATATTTCTTGATCTTCATCTAACCCCATAGTTGGGATCCTTACTTCTAGATCTTCTTGTAGCTGTTTAAACACTTTTTCATTATTTTTACGATTATCATTTAGCAAACTAATTAAGCCATGAAACTTACTATGCACGGCACTTGCCACCGAATTTAGTTTTTCTTGCTGAGATTCAAGCATTTGTTTAGTTAATATCGCACGCAATTGCTGCTCAGTAACACTGACAATAAAGCAAGCGTGATCACGAATACGCCCATGTTTATCGGGATCATGGTCTGGCATATTTAAAATCAATAAACTAATAAATTCATAATTCACTAAAATTCGATGTGAAAACTCATGTAATCGCCCTTTATTTTTAAGCATCTCAAATAACTCAATAACAATAGGTGAGCACACTCCATTTAATGCAAAATGATCAATATTATTGCCATATCTAAATTCAACATTACTCTGCAGGTCAAATGACTGTAGGCAGCTTACAAGAGCCTTACCAAGCGTTTGAGGATCATTTATAAAACCTATATTTTCAACATAATTAACTATTTGCCCCATTTCACTACTATTTGCCATTGCATTAAATGCTGTTGAGGTAGCCGCTTCAACCTGTTTCTCAAGGCTTTCTTTTTCCCTTAAAACTTGGCTTAAATTATTTAATTTAGACTTAAGTTCATTATGCCCAAATGGCTTGACTATATAATCCTCAGCGCCCACAGAGTAACCTTCCATTCGCTCCTCAACCGTCCCCCTTGCAGATACAAACATAACAATTATATGCGCCGTATTTGGATTAGATTTTAGATTTTTACACACTTCGTAGCCATTCATTTGTGGCATACTCACATCAAGTAAAATAACTTGTGGCATATATTCTTCAACCATGTCCAAGCATTCAGGGCCGCTCGTGGCAACTTTTAATTCAAAATCAAGAGACTCTAAAATTTCTTCAATTATCTCTAGGTTAAAAGGTTCGTCGTCAACTGCAAGAATTTTAGTTAAAGCCATAATATTTTATCCATTCAAATTCTAGAACGTTATTGTGTTTGCCAAGCAATTTCAGCTACTTTGCTGTGCTAACTCTTCATTTGCGGAGTGTTTATCTTGCTTGATCTTCAGTGGAACTTGTATACAAATCGTTGCTCCACCATTTTCGTTATTAAGAGCTCTGATATTGCCTTGGTGCAAGGACACAAACTCTCTACATAAAGCAAGCCCCAAACCAGTCCCACCTGCGCCACTATTTGTTTTACTGCTTTGTACAAATTTAGTAAAAATATATTCAAGTTCATCCTCTGGTATACCAACGCCATCATCAATAACTTCTATTATGGCAAACCCATTGTCTGACTCTAAGCTGACAGTTATTTTACTTTTCCGATCGCTAAACTTTAGTGCGTTACCTAATACATTTCGTAATAATTGATTTATTTGCTCTTCGTCACACTGCGCAATAACGGCTGTAGGCTGAGCTATAAATACAATTTCAATTTCCTTTTCCATTGCAGTACCTGCAACATCATCAATACTCATTTTAATAATATTGGCTAAATTATTTGACTGAGGATTAAAAGGAAATTTCCCTACATCAAGTTTAGATAAGTCGAGCAAATTATTAAGCAAAGAAAGCAATCGCTCTCCACTACTTTCAATACGAGATAAATATTTTAAAAGTTTTTCTTTTGCTAGATCACCTGCTTCTAGTTTATTTAAACCAAAACGCGCAAAGCTTAATATTGAATGCATTGGGGTGCGTAGTTCGTGTGACATATTTGCTAAAAATTCTGATTTACTTAAGTTTGCGGCCTCAGCAACATTTTTAGCATGCTCTAACTGCGAAGTACGCGCCCTTACTTGCTCTTCTAAAATATCTTTTGCTTCAAGTAGCAGCTCTTCTTTTTGCTTTAAATGTGTGACGTTTTTAAATATTACCGCAAGTGCAATTTCACCATGATGATCTATTTCATTAAATGACCCCACAAGTGGTATGCACCCACCCGCTGTTTTTGATAAGTATAGATCACAACTAAATTGCCGATTACTGTTCAAAGTGGATATTTTATCTTTAATAATTGCGCTTGAGTCTGAGTCTAAAAAATTAAAAACCGACTTATTCTCAAGCTCATTAAAGGTCAAATTAAATAACTTTAAACACGAATTATTAGCTTCAATTACGTTACCATCACGCTCAAACAGCATAATCGCATCAGGTGTGTTTTTATAAATAACTTGCAGTAAGCTGTCTTTTTCAATAAGCGCATCTACTGTATCTTGGAGCCTTTCGACGAGCTCAGTATTGTGCCTTTGCAATAACTCGGTTTGCCATAATTTATGTACCGACTGCAAAAGAACATTATCATTAAGTGGCTTAATTAACACATCTTCAACGCCTTGACGAATTGCTTCTATCATCGAAACTTGATCTGAGCGAGAGGTAAAGAGTAAGCAACGGCAACGGGGGTGTTCAACTTTTAACTTAGAAAAAATTTCAAGTCCCGTTGTATCGCCCAAACTAAAATCACTAATAAGTATATCTAAATCCCTATTTGTAACGACTTCCAACGCTTCTTCAAAGTTAGTGGCTGTATATGTTCTTATGTGCGCGCCCACTAAGCTGTTTTTCATATTTTCGAGACGTTCAGGTATATGGTCCACTAATAAAATGGTTGGTAATTGAAGTATATGATTTGAGCCTATTTCTAACAGACTTTCTAATAAAGACGTAATTTCTTTGTTTGAAAAAAACGGGTAAACCACTGTTGCATTAGGCACAACATGATTGAGCTCACTAAATGTAGTAAGCTGCTGGCCACTTTCAGCTTTTGGAGCAAGAAGCATAAAACGCTCTTGCGGTACTTTTTCAACTAAACATGTTATTGCAGTGACAGGTACGCCGTGTGCTATGACAATTAAGTCGTAGCAACTCACATTGGTATACATTTTTAGCATAGAAAAATGAATTAATTCGACTTCACAGCCAATTAATTCTAAAAGTACCTTTACGCGCATAGCGATTACGCTGCTGCTATCTACGATTAATATTTTCCGAATCATCAAGCTACACTTACAGTTAATTAACTTAATATATAAATAGCGTAGTCTAAAATAATTAGTTAGCACATTTTCCCATATATATTTACAAGAAAAAAATAACTATATTGTGGTGTGAGTTATTGCAAATGTTTTCCAAAAATCGTTAAGCTGTATAGCTTCCCATCCATAATGGCAACATTAGGAAGCTCTCCCCACACTGCAAAATTAAAGTGCTTAAATAGTTTAACACTTGGTAAGTTATGGCTAAAAATGAAGCCCAGTAATACTTTAATATTTAATTGCTTAGCTTGGGTTTGTGCAAAATTCATTAATTTTTTACCCAACCCTTTACCTTGTGCTTTTGCGGTAATGTAAATACTCATTTCAACAGTACCATCGTAGGCTGGACGACCGTAAAATGATTTGTAACTTAACCATGCCAATACTTGGTTGTTTTCACAGTAAACGTAAATTGGCCGTTCTGCGGTATGACTATTAAACCAATCACGCTTTTCTGCAACAGTTACATTTTCTGTATCGGCGGTTACCATCCGCCCAGCAATAGTTTCGTTATAAATGGCGACAATGTCGCTAAGATCATTAATATTTGCTAAACGAGTGGTCATAAGTCATTACATGGTTGATCAATTTTCTCTATATTAGCGTATCATCATCAACTCTAACAATCGGAAATATAGGCGTTCGTTATGTTAAAAAAAGTAATTATAGGATTCAGTATTTTATTTATAACTGCTACCGCGCAAGCTCAAAATAATTTCGATAGCAATGAGCAACCAGAACAAACCTGCACGGATTTTACTAATGTCGATATTCGTAAACTGCGCTCTGAAGAATCTATCAATTTATGTCAATTCAAAAATAAACCGCTATTAATAGTAAACACAGCAAGTAATTGTGGCTTCACACCTCAGTTTAAAGATATGGAAGCACTATACCAACAATATAAAGAACAAGGGTTAGTCGTATTGGGGTTTCCTTCTGATGACTTTTTTCAAGAAGAAAACGATGAAAAAGACACAGCTAAAGTTTGTTTTATAAACTACGGAGTTACTTTCCCTATGTTTGCCACCAGTGAAGTACGTGGCAGCAACGCAAATCCAATTTTTAAGCACTTAAACGCACAAACCAGTTCTCCTAACTGGAACTTTTATAAATATCTTGTGTCTGCGGATCGTAAAACAATATTGCGTTTTAATAGTAAAATGTTACCAAATTCAGAGCCGATGATATCAGCAATTGAAACTGTGCTTTCTGAGAAATAAGTTTATACTGGTACAATTAGTTGAAACTAACTAGAATGACATTTCATTAGGTTAAAAAAACACCAAATATAAGCGGAGAATTTATGACAGTGGCAAGCGCACGACACATCCTAGTAGACAGTGAAGCACAATGTTTAGACTTAAAAGAAAAAATTGAGCAAGGTGAAGCTTTTGCTGAATTAGCAAAAGCACATTCTAATTGTCCTTCTGGCCAAGACGGCGGTGCCCTTGGTGAATTTGGTCCAGGTATGATGGTAC
Source organism: Pseudoalteromonas sp. S558 (assembly GCF_005886635.1). NCBI lineage: Bacteria > Pseudomonadati > Pseudomonadota > Gammaproteobacteria > Alteromonadales > Pseudoalteromonadaceae > Pseudoalteromonas > Pseudoalteromonas sp. S558. Next base: position 15,521 of record NZ_PNDU01000241.1, read on the forward strand.
CAGAATTTGATAAAGTGGTATTTTCTGCACCAATTAATGAAGTACAAGGCCCAGTGCAAACACAATTTGGTTATCATTTGCTTGAAGTAACCAGTCGTTCAGAATAATTTGATACATACCATTTATTAAAAGCCGCTCGTGCGGCTTTTTTATTAAATACCCATGCAGTCGAATTAGAACTTAGGCACAATAAAATAACGTCAACCTAGGGCGTGTTGACCTTTGTGGATTGAAATTTGTTCAATCTAGGGGCGATTTAATCGCGGCGCGAGGTTTGTAACCT
>NZ_PNDU01000242.1:0-427 GCF_005886635.1 Pseudoalteromonas sp. S558
AGATTAAAATTTGTTCAATCTAGGGGGGTGGAGAACTGCGGCGCGAGTTTGGCATTTATGCTGCGTTATCGCCTATTTATAGGGAGCAACCACACCTAATAGGCTTTGCCTTACCTAAGTATACAGTTTCAAAATTAATGACAAAAGGTCAACACATCCTAATCTTTGCGCGGTAGGTAGTTTTTACTGCGCAAAGTATTTCTCGCCAGTCTGCACTCTTTTTATAAAACGTAACTAACATACTTCTGGCACAGTTTTACCTTTTAAAGCAACTATACCTTCACCCCAATCTAATTAACCTGAACTCTGAATAATAAATCTATCTCGAGCAGCTATTTTCAGCGCTAACTGCGTTGAATTTACTTGCAATAGGCCCGCTATTGACGCGTATATTCGCCTTGTTTTCACTGAAAATATCTGGATAGAC
>NZ_PNDU01000243.1:0-32301 GCF_005886635.1 Pseudoalteromonas sp. S558
CAATCGCGCATCTGATGTTGAAGTAATCATTTTATCTAAGTCTTGTGTCATATTTCACCACCTATAAATAGAAACTTATTAGATCACAAAATTAATGGAATTGGTATTAGCTCACCACCGAGTAAATGCGGGTAGCCTTGTTCACCTAATAACTCAACCACCGCTTGTTCTAATTTGGCTTCAGTAAATTTCATCAAACATCCTTATTGTTGTTTTTATGGCCTTTAAACGCTTAGCTAAGGTTAATCTACTATTTCTTCATCAGTGGCTACATCGGGTATTTGTAATTCGCCAGAGATGAGTTTGGGTAGCAAAGTATTTCGTAAACTTTCAAGTTGGTTGATATTTAATTTGTTGAAATCTATCTTGTTAAAATAATCCTCGATTACTCTGTCAAACTTATAAAGAACTTCTACTGAAGGAAAAAGTAGCTCTAAGCTATTAAGTACTTTAGTTGTCATGCTTGGTACGGCTGACCCTACATTCATTGCTGCAAAGTCTAAAGCTTTCAAGTGGTAAAACATAAACTTTGCAACCTTTGGTACTTTAGGGATCGTGTAAAACATAGTATCAACAGTCCAAAATGAGCCATTTATATGCATAATATTACTCAAAGTGCCTTTCCTAGGGATAAGTACAGACTCCCCATCATACAAAAAACTTTCGGCATAACGCATAAGTCCGCCCGAGCCGTAAACAGGATACTTTCCATCATCTAATTTTTTGTGATCTTTACCATATTTAACTTCAAGTAAATCACTTAGATATTTTTGCTTCCAGCCTTTTGGTATCCAGCCTAGTTGTTCGCTGTGCTCGAACTCATTGGGGAAGTGGGCGTGGGTATTGGCGTGTTGGGCCAATATATTAGGGTTGGTGTTAAAGTTTGCTTTAACGGGTGTTTCAGTGCCTTTCTCTGCTGATTGTGTTGCTTCTTTTGTTGGTAGCTGCGCTTGTAACTCGTGAGCGAGTGCAATGAGTGATGCTTTGCATTCGGCCGCATTGTGTAAACTGTTCAGTGCCGCTAAGCGGCGCTGTGCTTTTTGTTTTAACTCGTCAGGCAGACTAGTTTCAAGGTTTTCTAACTTAAAATCAGCACTAGCAAGTAGGTTGTCGAACACGGGATCAAAATCAACAAACCAGCTTTTAAATAACGCCTGCGCCATTGACTCAAGAGTTTGGTTGGTTTGATGATTAATCAAACACTTTTCCTCAAACTTTTTAGATATTGAACAAAGACTCTCTCTTAAACTTGCAGGAGGCATTGGAATAGGTAACTCGCGTATATCTTTCAAGTTTAGGGTCTTCTGAACAGTCGTATTTAGTCTTGAGTCAATAATGTGTTTGGAAGGCCCACTCAGCAAAACTATACGCACCCATTGTCGTAATGCTGGATCTTCTAATCTAAGTACAGCAATTGCTCTTGCTGCATTCCAGCCTGACATTTCTTGAGTTGCAATAACGCAATCTCCAGGATTTCCTACCAAAGTAATAAGAAGTTCCTCACCAGATAGACGAGTTCTTTTGTACTCTTCGTCAACATCCGCCGAAATACAAAAATCTGGTTTTGATGCTACTCCGCCATTTTTAACATCACTGACTCTTATTAGTGGTATCCCATCATCAAAGTGTTTCCCAGGGTACATCACCCCAACAGACATAGACTTTGGGTTTTCCAGAAGACTACTTAAAGAGACTAGATTCCAACCTTCAGGGATTATACCTCCTGATGATTCCCATATTAAATTTTGCTTATCGGCCATAACCCAGCACCTCCAAATTTTTACAAATGGCTTTATCAAGCTCATCGTTTTGGTTCATTCGGCTATCAACAACACCCACTATTTGTTTATTCATCATCTTGGCCTTTAACTTGCTGATTAAGCAATTGCGCTTGTACGCGTTCGCGCTCTTTTTGGAGTTCTATGCGTAATTCTTCTTCGCTCGGTAGATGGGCTAAATATTTTGCAGCAAACAGCTGTTTTTGGTCGCTCAGTACAGAGTATTTAACAACGGCTTCGCTTTTTTCACTGCATAAGACCAAGCCAATAGTAGGGTTATCGTCGCTGCTGGTGTATCGATCATCGTACAAGCGAATGTAGGTGTCCATTTGGCCTATATCTTGGTGTTTGAGTTTGCCAATTTTTAAGTCGAGCAATAAAAAACACTTGAGTTTAAAATTGTAAAAAACGAGGTCGATATAAAAATCTTCGTCATCAAAGCGAATGCGTTTTTGGCGCTCTACAAAAGCAAAGCCTTTACCAAGCTCTAATAAAAACTGTTGTAAGTTATTTATAATGCCTTGCTCTAGGTCGTTCTCTTGATAGCTTTTGTCTTGCAGGTTTAAAAAATCTAAAATGTAGGGATCGCGCAGGTAGTCTTTTGCGGACTCTGCCAATACTTGTGTGTTTTGTTGGGCTTCTTGCTCTACGGGTTGTTTGTTTTTACTTGAGAGCAAACGCTCGTAGTAAAGCGTACCAATTTGACGTTCTAAGGCGCGTACACTCCAGTTTTGTTGACTGGCCTCTTGCATATACCATAAGCGTGCTGCTGGGTTTTCAATGCGCGCGAGTACATTGTAATGCGACCAACTTAATTCGAGAGACAGTGTCTCTTGTTTTTCAAACGCAAGATAAAAGCGGCGCATATTACGTAAGTTACTTACATCAAACCCTTTACCCAGATCTGCCGTTAATTGAGCAGAAAGGCCTTTTAATACGCTTTTTCCATATTCAGCACGCGTGCTCCCTTGTTGCTCATCGTCTACTATTAGACGGCCAATTTGCCAATACGCGTGCACCATAGTGCTGTTAACGACTTGCTTAACGTGAGAACGCGCTTGCGCTATGACAGCTTTAATATTGGTTAACAGTGCTGGGTCAGTTAAAACGCTAGCGCTGTTACTTTTGGGAGGATTAGTCATTACTTTTTTCACCATAACGTTCTTCACCATAACCCAAGGCCGCTAAGTTTGTGCGAATGGCTGTATCAAGCTGTGTTGCTTGACTCATTTGGCTATAAAGAGTTTGGCTAAGCTCGCTCATTTTAGTTTCGAACGGGATACCGTCGTCGATAATATCGGCCGCGCCTACATAGCGCCCAGGGGTCAATACGTAGTCGTTCGCTTTTATATCGCTAAGGGTGGCTGATTTACAATAACCGGCGACATCTTTGTACGCTTGTTCTTGCTCTTTATTTGCGCTTTGCTCTTTATCTGCGCTTTCTCGCTCGGTACTTGCTGTAGTTAGATCTTCGCCACGCCAAATATGGTAGGTTTGGGTAATTTTTGCTATGTCGTCGTTGGTGAGTTCTTTTAAGGTACGGTTAACCATAGAGCCCATTTCGCGGGCGTCTATAAATAGCGTTTCGCCTTGGCGGTCACGGCGCTTTAGTAGGCCTTTTTCGTTATTACCGCGTTTATCTTTACTGATAAACCATAAACACACCGGAATTTGCGTGGTGTAAAACAGCTGCCCTGGTAGGGCTATCATACAATCGACTAGATCGTTTTCGATTATTTTTTGGCGAATATCGCCCTCGCCACTGGTGTTTGAACTCATTGAGCCATTAGCCAGTACAAAGCCTGCGGTGCCATGCTCGCTGAGTTTTGAGATCATGTGCATGATCCACGCATAGTTGGCATTACCGGTAGGCGGTGTTGGGTAGCCCGCCCAGCGGGCATCGTCAACTAATTCGTTATCGGCGCGCCACTGTTTTTGGTTAAACGGCGGGTTAGCCATTATGTAATCGGCTTTTAGGTCAGGGTGTTGATCTTTAAAAAAGGTATCGCCCGCTATATCGCCTAAATTGCCCGAAATACCGCGCACGGCGAGGTTCATTTTAGCCAGTTTATAAGTGGTATTAGTGTACTCTTGCCCATAAATAGACACATTTTTTTGATTGCCGTTATGGCTATTAATAAATTTTAGCGATTGCACAAACATACCGCCCGAGCCACAACAGGGGTCGTAAATTTTACCTTCGAATGGTTCAATCATATCGGCTATTAGGGTAACAATTGACTTAGGCGTATAGAACTCGCCCCCGCCTTTACCTTCAGAGGCGGCAAATTTACCTAAAAAGTATTCGTACACACGACCAACTAAGTCTTCTTCTGTTTTTTCGTTTTGGTTGGCGATGGTGTCGATATTATTAATGGTATCGATTAACGCTGAGAGCTTACTGGCATCAAGCCCTAAGCGTGAAAAGTAGTTATCGGGCAATGCGCCCGCGAGTGATTTATTGTTTTTTTCAACGCCGTGCAAGGCGGTATCTATTTTTACAGCGATATCGCCTTGCTTGGCGTTGGCTTGAATGTATGACCAGCGGGCGTCTTCTGGTAGGTAAAACACGTTATCCATTGCGTAAAAGTCGACCATGTCGATGTATTCATCGCCGTGCTCAGCAATAATGGCTTTTTGACGTACTTCAAACTTGTCACTGATAAATTTAAGAAAGATTAAGCTTAAAACAATGTGCTTATATTCGGCTGATTCAACACTGCCACGTAGTTTATTGGCGGCATCCCAAAGGGACTCTTCAAACCCGACTTGTGCTTGTTTTGTGTTTTTTTTAGCAACTTTTTTAGTAGCGGGCTTTGTGGCGGTTTTTTTAGGTGCGGTTTCCATAGCTATCTCAGACCAGAATATCAATACAAATTATTGAGTTATCATACCGTAAAGAGCGCGAATTATTGAGACTTAATTAAAAATATATGAGGAGATATTTATTAGTCACATGCGAGCAGTTTGATTGCTGCGACAGTGTCGCAATTTGAGCTTCGTAACCCATTAAGCATAAAAACCAATTAACAAACTAACTCGTTAGCCTGATATATTTTTCAGCCAATTCATCTATATTTTCACGATGGGCTGGGTCGGGCTTTATGCAGTCAATTGGGCATACGCTGACACAGGTTGGTTTGTCGTAATGGCCTACGCATTCGGTGCATTTACTTGCATCTATTTGGTAAACTTTAGCGCCCATGTAAATGGCTTCGTTAGGGCATTCTGGATCGCACATGTCGCAGTTAATGCATTTGCTGTTAATTAGTAACGCCATTCTCTAGCCTTTTCAATTAATATCATTATAAAACAATAAGTTAAGTAAAAATAAAGGTGTGTAAAGGCTAATTTTTGTGCAGTTCTAGTTTAATAAAAAACCGCTATTTTTCATTAAATCGTAACACAAATTAGTAACACAAATTTTTATTTTTGGGTGTAAATTACAGCCGCGAATTATGCCTATTCTTCTCTGTTGCTTTGTTGATCTCAATCAATAAAAATCGCCGCGAGGCCTTTATTTATATAGGTTATTACAAAGTGAAGTACTCTTTATCAACGCTTACCAAAGCTCAATACACAAAAGCGAAACTAGAATGGAAGCAACTTAAATCGCCATTTTCTATGCAGCACATAAATCGCTGTGTTATTTTAGCCTCTCAAATCATCTTTTTTGAGGAAAAAGAAAAATTAAAACAAGAGGTTAAGAAACAAGATACAAAGCGATTATCAAAATATGAGGCACAACACAATCTTCGTCTTATATTTACCCAATCTGGAACAGTATCTTTTTACTCAGCATTCCCTAAATCATCTGGCATAGCTAATACCAAGTTAGGTGAAGCACCTGAATTAACAATAGCAAAAGCGCGTAAGCTTACTGATCAAATGAAGTATGGCGTTTTAAATAATCATAATATTAAAACTGTGTTTGATGCTTATGAACAAAGCTTAATAGAGCGTCATAACACCGCACCCACCAAATTTGCAGCTTCATCGCTCAGGACATATCAGTGCAGAATAAAAAAACTCAGGCATCATTTCCCGCTTAAGAGAGCGTTCCAGTCTTTTACAGCTGGAGAGTTAGAAAAGATTGTAGATTTAATTATCAAGACAGAGTCCAATAACCAAGCAATCGAGCTTTTTGCACAAATTAGAAGAGTATGGCGATTTGCTAAAAACAAATTTAACTCAGGTAAAAACCCAGCAGCTGATATCGATGACTTTTACGTATCAGACCGTGTAGAAAGCCCTAGACCTTGCCAAGTTTATACTGACTTAGATTCGATAGCTGAATTATGGATAAACCTCGCGTCTGCACCAAATGTACATCAAAAAAATGCTGCGCGATTCATAATTTTGACAGGCATACGCCCTATTAATATTCCACAAATGAATTGGGAGTGGCTCAATAGTATCGACTTCCCAACATTAATTACCTTTCCGGCATCTATTGTTGGGGTTCGTGGAGAAATGAAAAACCAAAAAGAATATAAACTGCCCTTAACCAAAGCCATGCGCGCTATTATTTTAGAGCAAAGAGCCTGGATGGAAAATGCGTTACCCAACTGTAACTCTGATCATATATTCCTTCAGCCTCGCGATCTTAACAAACCATTTGCTAAAAGGTCGCTGGATAAAATCATTAAAGATTACTCACCTGTTGATGCAGTTAAAGGAGACCAAAGAAATATTGTAATGAAAGGATCTGCGGGTGCATTTTGTACAATGTGCCGAAGCTTTTTTAAATCCAACACAAAAGCGATTATGGTTGCCAATGGCTATCATTTTAAACACGCAGAGGAACTTACTAGACTCGCGCTTCATCACCTTAGAAAAGAAGACGATCCAAACGGCTTAAATTATGATAAATCTGAAGAGCTATTTGGCACTTCAACAAAGTTAAAATTTAATGTTTTTAAACTTCATGAAGCTAGCATTTTAAAAAGAGCTAAAGAGCTTGAAAATCAGCAGTTAAGACTTACAGGAATGCAGAGTAAACAGGCTAGCAATCTAGAAGAAAACAGCCAAAAGAAAGCACTGAGAGATAGGATTAAAGCTCATCTAGTTTACAAGCGCGGTTATGTAAACTTCATTAATCAGCCACTTGGTGATACGGGCAGAGTAACAAAAGATTTGATCTTAACCGAAGAAGGAAGAGCTGTCGTTGAGAGATATTTAAATGACCAAGAGACCAAAGCAAAAAATAATTAAAAAAAGTTTAATTTCGACTTACCAAAGTTTTTGTAAAAAAAATTAATTTCATATCATTGCCTTATTAGAGCGGTACCTCATCAGTTATTTGATGATTTTAACTTTTTTAAGGCTTATGTATTAATGGCAACATCAGTATTAAATTCAATAAAACCATGTGAGGTCACGATTAAAAGTCGTGACCTTTGCATGGCTGAATTTAATGCATTTAAGCCACCGTATAATGACGAGTCAATGGAAGAGCTAGCCAGTCTCGCCACCATTATATTGGCGCAGGAAAAAGGAAGAAGACTTTCAAAGTATCAGCTTAAAGATCAGATTAGAATTGTATTCCAGCATAATGGCATCATTAAATTTTTTACTCATTTTAAAAAAGAACATGGCATAAAAAACACTAAGCTTGGTGATTCAGAAAGTATGAGTTTTTCAGCAGCGAAATTAAAAGCAGCTGAAATATATAAAAAGAACACCTCTAATTACACATTCGAATTTGTAGTGAGTAAACAAGTAGAAAACTTACAGGCAATTAATAAACATAGCCCTAGCAAGTTAGCTAGCACCACAGTAACAACATATACCTCTTACCTTAATGCAATACAAAATGCATTTGGGAAAGATACGTTATTTCAGACTATTACGCCTGAGATAATAGAAGCTACGCTTGATCAATTACTAACAGAGAAAAGTGGTCCGCATGTGGCTAAACTATTCGAGCAGATGAAAAAAATGTGGGTATTCGCAAAAAATAAATATAATAACGGCACTAATCCATTACTAGAGGTAGACAATAATTATATATCTTCTCGAACGGCGAAGCCTATTCCTTGTAAGGCATATACTGATATATCTCTAATTTCGCAGCTGTATATGAACCTAAAAACAGCTAAAAATAATACATTAATAAATGCGGTACTACTTATGATGTTTACTGGGCTAAGACCCATAAATATTTGCAACCTACGTCTGTCGTATATAGATGATTTAGATAATCCTAAATTTTTAACGTTTCCTGAAACAACCCATACCACTCGCGGTGCTATGAAAAACCAAAAAGAGTTTAAAATACAACTCACATCCGAGATGAAAAAAGCGATACTACAAGAGTTAAAATTAAACCCAGACATAAACCGCACATACTTATTTTGTAATGGTAAAGACGACTCAAAACTCATCAGCAAAGAGAGTTTAAACCGAGCACTTAAGTATTATGCACCAAAAGGCATGGTAGCGGCCCCGCGAGATAACATAAATATAAAAGGCTCAGCCGGAGCATTTCCAACACTACTTCGCAGCTTCTTGAAATCGCATATGAAAGAAGTGCTAACTAAAAAAAATGGTTCATCAACAATTGCTGAAATTGAGTCTAAAAAAATGCTCCATCACTCTGTTTCAGAGCACGATCCAATGAGTAAACATTATGACTACTCAAATAAAATATATAGCACTGATATTAAAGTACTTTATGAAGACTTTAAGCTATTTGAGAAGGAGATCCTTAACGAAGTTAAAAAGCAAACTAAGTTAAGAAAGAAAGCGGCTAAAAAATCATTTTTAAAATTAGATTATTCAAATAAATTAATCGCCAAAGTCAAAAGCACAATAAGTGCTTATTCCACTATCTGGGGTAATATAGTTCAGCAAACCCAAAAGCTTAAAAAGAGCCGTCCTTTGCAAATATTAGAGTAGCGCTTACATACAGCTATACAAGGTTGCCTTTGATTACAAAATCTATAAAGAGTTTTTACTGGGTGGTGTGGATTGATTTCTTATAAAAGCAGGAATATCAAAAATATCAGATGCTTTTGGCTTAGTGACGACTACTTTGGAGCTGACTTATTTGTAGTGTCATTCAGTATTGATGCCTAGCCAGTAAATTAATTTGTGCAATTGCGCATTCCATTTTAATTCGTGCTGAGCTATTGGCTGAATGAACGGCTATTGTTGGTGGTACAAAGCCATCAATAAACACTGCCCGCTCAATCCAAAGTAAAACGTCATAGCCAGTGCCTTTATTATCATTTCCTAAATCATGATCAAGGCTGAGCTGTTTTACTTTGCCGCTCTGCAAAAGTGCAACCACCTCATCAGGTCAATAGGCTCGTAACCAACCGGCTGGTGTTTCTCTTTCATCATCTAAATATACATTCATAGGTTTATCTCACTGAAAAATGTATTCAGACTCTGAAAGCAATAACTAACAACCCTTTAAGCTATATAACAATAGTTATTTTTCATATGGTGCTGGAGCTTGATTACGTATAAATGCTGGTATGTCAAAAATATCAGAAGCTTGAGGTTTAGCTCTTGCAGCTGGCGATTGTTCGACTTCGCTACTAGGCGCATTATTGAAAGGTTCAACAATCATCTTAGCGCTTGCACCGGTTGCGATGATCAACAGCTCATAATTAGTTGATAAGCTCTCTATTTTAGAGACACCACAAATAACTAAAGCGTTTAGGCTTACCTGCTGACGCACTGTATCGGTAATGAGGTTGTAACTACCCAGTGAAATTTCATCTTTGCAATTTACTTGTATTATCACACCGGTACTTGATGACATATCAACCTGATTAACCAGTGGGTTATTGAGTGCACTATCAAGTGCAGTAGTGAGCTCGCTCTCATCATTACACTTGCCAACACCAAGTACAGCATCACCCTGACAATCCATAATTTTGGCAAAATCATTTAGATCAACATTAATAAGCCCCTGAAAGCAAAGCATATCGATTAATGATTTTATCAGTGAATGGAGTATTTGGTTTGAGTGTTTAAACGCATCGAATAATCCTATATCGCTACCGAGTACTTCAATCAGTTGGTCGTTTGGCAGTGTAATAACCGCATTAGCATGCTCTTTGAGTTCATTTAGGCCAGTTTGCGCTATATTGCTTCTAAACTCACCTTCACTACTAAATGGCAATGTAGCTACAAATATCACTGGCTTATTTTGCTCACTAGCAAGTTGTGCAATGTAAGGGCTGGCACCAGTCCCAGTACCGCCACCCAACCCTGTTGCACAGAGTATTATATCGCAGCCATTAATTAACGTTAAAAGCTGCTCTTTACTTTCTTCTGCTGCTTGCAAACCGACTTTAGGATCGGCTCCTGCACCATAACCATGAGTTAACTCAGCACCTATAAGCATTGCTTCATCACTTTGCGTGTGCTCAAGCACTACTTTGTCGGTATTAACACTGTACAAGTGCGCTTGTTCAGATTCACGTTGTTCAAAAATACTGTTGAGCGTGTTACAGCCACACCCACCAATACCAAATACACCAATCGATAAACCATCATTTTGTTGAATTAATTGAAACATAACTACTCCTTAACTTTAAAAAGAGCATAGCAAGCAGGTGCGTCAATTTTTGACGCACCCAAACTAGTTGGAGTTATTTATAGATGTTAGCGGCCGCTTTAAGCTTTGTAGTGATTCTTTGCCGCAGCTTTTCAGGTTTAATAACCTCGAGCCAATGGGCACATTTAAATAGCTCATCTGTCAATTGCTCGGTATCAATAACTTGGTAGGTAAGTAATACGTTTTTATCGTCAATATTTTGCTTATCAGTCAGCTCGCCAAGCTCAATAAACTCTTGATTAACCGCTGAGTGGCTAGGCACTTTCACAACTAACTCAATCGCTTCTTGCGACATGCCTTTACTAATCGCACTACGTAACGATTTTAATTGCTCAGCGCTTGGCTCTCGTCGTGTTTTTTGCAAAATGTGTACATTACGAATACGGTAAACCGGCATTTGGTAACACTTATCGTGAAGCGTCCCCACCATAAACTGCGCCATTAACACACCGCCTTGCTCAACTAAGTTATAAAAACTCAGCTCATTAAAAACGAGCCAATGTGCCTCATCGTAAAGAACTCTATACAGCTCAGCGCTCACTACACGCTTATGCTTAATCGCATGCTCAATCTGCGCAACTAACTGATTATCAAAATTCACTTTTAACGAAGGTTTAGGCAGAGTCGAAAGCCACTCAGGCACATGGCCATTAACACGTTTTAGTGCCTGCTCTGCTTTAATATGTACCGACTGTTTAACATCTCTGGGGGCCGATTGTGGTAGTAACTGCTCTAGAAGCAAATAGTGCTCAGCCACTTCACTGCTCATTATTTTCGCATTACCACCTCGCCACTGCGCATTGATAGACCAACCATACGGCTTACTACGCGTATCTTTTTCAAGCCCAAAACAACCTTGCTCGAAGAGCGAGTGCAAGTCTCGCTGGAGCATGCGAGTTGAAATATCAAAGCCATGTTCAATCAGCTTTTGCTGTAGCTGCCGGGTCGAGATTGAGCTTGGCACTTTAGGCACAAGCTCTAAAATAGATAAATGACGGTGTGAATTCATTTAATATCATTTAGTTGATAAATAACTGTTACCTTTCTGAATGGGTTCTATTAATTGTAATACTGTAACGAGAAAATAATTCATTTAGCATAATAGCTTACGATATTTACTGGCCACCCGACTTTCATTAGACAGTTTTTGATCTCGATATCTCCATTCATGTGTAACACCCAAATAACAGGCTAAAATTAAGCGAAGCTAAGAGCCCATTGTTTTTGGTTCTTGTTGTTTTGCTTTTTATCTTAGCGGGATTTACATTCCCAGCACAAAGGCTCGAAATCGAAAGCCTTTTCCATTTCTTTAGTGTTATATATGGATAACTCTGGATTATCTATAGCATTAGCAACAATAGCTAAACGCCATTGCGGATCAGCTGACTTAGCTCGCTCATTTTTAGAAAGGAAAAAGCGTTGCTCATCAAGTGACGTTCCTTTAACTTCGATTTTAAGAACAGTCTTATCTTTTTCGGCAAATAAGTCATAACCACAATTGTCACTCTGGCGGTCTGATATAGAGTACCCCTGATGCTCATAGTGTGTTATTACATAACCAATAGCCGCAAGCTCGACCTTTTTACGTTTCTTGGAATCGGGGAAGCTGCTGGAAGTTACCTTTACTTCATAATTTTCTTCTGCCGATAGGAATAGTATTCCGTCAACTTCTTCAGCTGTACGGTGTTGACGATGTTTTTCGATGGTTTTGGGGTCTTGTGAATATTTATCTGCCTTATATTTACCCAGCAATTTCCAAGCATTCACTCCCTGTTTTAAATAGACAGGTACATACTTCTGCTGATCTAAAAACAACCTAGCATTTTTTTTTATATTAGGACCGCCGCCTACAACAATAACTTCTGGCGCCTCAGGGTTTAGCTCCGTTGTAATGGCTAAGCCTTTCACAACATTGTTCTTGGTTCGAATATAAGAATCACCGCCAGCCAACTTTTCAGCAAGTTCAGGTGTCGTTAAAATGTTCACTCGGTTTCCTTCTTCATATGTAAAGATGATAATTTGATAGTTCTTTCATCGCGAATATTTCTGCCAGCCTAAGACTAATCTATCTAGTTCCTGTAGCTTAGAAAACAACCTAAGGTATTACTATAACAAAGCCTTCTTAAGCTTTTTTTAAAGTTAAATGGAACAGAAAGAGCGCGTTGCTCATTTTCATGAACATACGAGAAAAGATTAACTTGGTCAATCAATTAACTCTCATATTTAGTCAACCTTATTGTCGCCTAATCGCTCCAGTCCGAACTTCCTCAAAGTGTCAGTCTAGGTCTGATAAGCTAAGCGCCTTCCAAAACAGAAAAATCTCTTACCAATTATTATCAATGTTTTATGTTGTCGAGTGGCTTACCGGAGAGTGCCAATTGTGGTCATTCTGCATTTCAATTTTACTATAAGCTGAAACTCTGATCTGCCACTAAAGCGGTCATTCATATAATTCTATAAAGTTACCTCTAGTCGGTCTAAGTATTTAACCCAATTCCACACAGAGACTTTAATTGTGTAAAATCAAAGTAATCAACATTAGGTTGCATATTGATTTACACAAGTTTTTTTTACTGATAGCTTTGATATTAGACTTTAATAAGGACACTGTCGTTAGGTATAGATTTTACTGCCTAATCTGACAATTTATCAAATATAAGGGAAAGTATGATCCAGTCTGAATTTCAACGTTTTCTGCAAACTTTACTTTCATCTCCATCTAGTGCGTCAGTTCATAAATTCGCTAACTTGGTACTAAAAAATCTAGATGAAATTGTTCCACTAAGCACTTATCAAGGACAACGAGTTAAACATGTCGCAAAGCTTGCTCAAAAAGAATGGGCTAGTATAAGCCAAGATATTCCAACTAATCTTGAAGATGTTGAGTCAGATGTTGCATCTTTTACTCTACTCAAAGAGTTATCGGTTGATTCATTTAGGGGATTTAGCCGTGAGGAAACTTTTGACCTAAAAAGTCTTCTAGTGCTTATCTTTGGCCCAAATGGTACGGGGAAATCTAGTTTTTGTGAAGCATTAGAATATGCCTTATTAGGTTCAGTTGCAGAAGCTGAAAGTAAACGTTTTAGAGATGTTGAAGCTTATTTAAAAAATGCATATACCAATAAATTCGCACCACCCAAATTGATCGGGATTGATGCTGAAGGCAGTGATGTCAATATCAAACCCAATGATGCTCTTTATCGATTTTGCTTTGTTGAGAAAAATCGGATAGATAGCTTTTCGCGTATTGCTGCACAAGCTCCAGCCAAACAGTCAGAACTAATATCAACACTATTTGGTCTTGATGCGTTTAATGAGTTTGTTAAAAACTTCTCTCCTGAAATGGATGGAAAACACATTGATGTAGAAGGTATCAAAGCAAAGAAACTTTCTGAAAGAAGGCTTCAACTCCAAGGCGCTGAACAGCAAATAAAGCTTAATCAAGGCATTCTGGAACAGGTAAAGGGTGAAGAAACGTCACTAGCAACACGCTATAGAGAAGGCTGCACTTTACTACAAATGATGTTTGAGCTTAATGGGTCAGAGCAAAGGCAAGGGCAAATACCTTTTTTAGAAGCAGAGCTGCAAAAGCCTGCTCCGCAAAAAAGTAACCTAACCGCTTCTAACCTAGCCTCAATCAAACAAGCGTTGGTAAACAGTCTAAACGACCATAAGAAAAAAAAAGAAGTATTAGCGAATGCAAGCCAACAAGTATCTTTCCAGCAGCTATTTGAAGCTTTGACTCAAGTTCAGCAAATTAGTCCTGATAAATGCCCTGCATGTTTAACCCCATTAACGGAAGTAACAGTTAATCCTTTCACTCATGCAGGAGAAGAACTAGCCAAACTTCAACACCTTGCTGAATTGCAAATTAAAATAAAGCAACTTGAGCAAACAGTACTTCAAAAGCTTCAAGAATTGCATCAGATATTATCCACTTGTTTAAATTTTTATTCCATTGATAACAAATTAGCACAATTCAAGCTAGCTGATATGTCCCAATTAAATGTGGCATGGTGGAATAGTTTACATGCTGTGCTAGGTGATGGCACATCAGCCATTCAGCATATTGATACACAAGTAAATTGCCTAGAAAAACAGGATGCTGAAAGTGTTCAAATTGAACAAAATAAGAAAGCTCAGCAACTAGAATTGAATCGATTAAAAGGTTTCTTAAATGACGCTCAAAAGCTAGCTGCTTCGAAGGGGGCAGCAATTAAAGCAATGGAAGGTGCTCAAAAACTAATTAGTGAATTTGACGAAGCAAATAAAGCACTCATCGGTGAAGTCGAACAAGAAAAGCCTATTGCTGTAGTGGTACAGTGATTTTGGCCACCCATTAAGAAAGAAATGTTATGCTAATAAGCATACAAATTTGGGTGAAAAAATGACGAAATTAAAACGCGCAACTTACTCTGCGTGTAGTGGTGAACTAATTTTGGCCACAGTTTTAGAATTTTGGCATATAACCTCAGAGTTACCTTTATCTGTAAGTTACTTTTCCCGTATTACTCAAATTAACTCGCAATTGAAAATGAAAACGCTAAATATAAAGTAATATAAAAAAACTAGCCTCTAGAGCTCAGCTTTTTCAGTAATTATATTTTGAGAATAGAGATCGAATTTCAAATCTTAAATAAAACCCTCAAACTATAATGACTTTACTCAAATAGGTATGCGTCTTAATTTTTTAGTTAATACAATTTGCCTTTTAAGGCTGTTTTTAAGATACTATCTTAGTGCTGACGAGTTACGTAAAATCGTAGCACAAGCCATAGCACGACAAAGTAACACTCTGTTTTTAAATGCTTTTATTGAAAACCTTATAACTGTCGCAGTTAATGCATTTGTTGTTAATTAGTAAAGCCATTCTGTAGCCTCTAGTACTTCTAGCATAAATTTGCAGCCGTAAATTATGCATTTTATTCTGCGTTTTCTTGTTGATCTCAATCAATAAAAATCATATTAGTTAATTCGCATTCAACCATTAACTTTACAACCCGAAAATGGATACTATAATATCCATTAAACTCATAAAAAAGCAATTTTGGATACAGTAATGTCCAATCAAGTTCGTGAGGTTTTGTTATTAATTATTTATTATTAAGCGAAGGTGATGTGCAACTGGCTTTTGCTGAGCACCTAAAAGAATGTCGCAAAAAAGCAAAAATGTCACGCGAGGCGTTAGCTAAAAAAAGCACTGTACCTGCTTCTACAATCAAAAAGTTTGAGGTTACAGGGCTTATTTCGTTTAGGCAGCTATTGCTTTTGTGGCAAACACTCGACGATTTAACTCGTTTATATGACTTAACAAAAGCGCCAACTCAAGGCAAGAATGCGCCAACGTCTATTGATCAGGTATTAAACAATGGCCTTTAAACCCATAGAAAAGCTAGAAGTAAAACGTACACTGTCAGACTCAACAGAGTTAATGGTGGGTGTACTTGCTCAAAATAGGCAAGGTGTTTACTTTCAATTCGATCAAGGCTATTTAGACACATACGGTAATCTTTCGCCATTCTCACTCGCCTTCAATAGAGATGTTCAGTTAGCACCCAAAAGCCCACATAATGGATTGCATGGGGTCTTTTCTGATTGTTTACCTGATGGGTGGGGGTTACTACTACAGGACCGTGTATTCAGACAAAATAATATAATGCCTAACTTTGTGACCCAAATGGACCGCTTATCTTTTGTTGGCCATTGTGCTATGGGCGCATTATCGTTTACACCTGAAACTCATTATGATGGCACAAATGACGATGAAGCTAGTCTTGTTACATTAGGTCAACAAGCCCAAGCAATATTTGACGGACAAACAGAAGAAGTACTTTCTGCGTTAGTGGCTGCTGGCAGCTCCGGCGGTGCACGTCCTAAAGCTCAAATTTATTTTCCTGACGATAATATACAAGAATGTAGAACAAAGCCTAAAACAGGTGATGATGCTTGGTTAATAAAATTCACATCCAAAAACCTCGCTTTAGGACATGAGGAAGGGTTATGTGAAGCTGTGTATTTGGATTTAGCTGAACAAGCGGGATTAAACCCACCTCAACGATTACTGGTAACCGCTCCAGAAGGAACCGGTGCAAAGCAATGGCTTGCCTTAAAGCGATTCGATAGGTTTAAATTACTGGGTGATAAAATGGGCTGCAAACATATGCATAGTGCATGTGGCTTGCTAGATGCTGATTTTCGTACACCTACATTAGATTATGAGGATTTAATTAAAGCGAGCCGTGTTTTATGCAAATCACCTGCTGCGGGGCAATTACAATTTCGTCGGGCTATGTTTAATTTATTTAGCTGTAACCAAGACGACCACAGTAAAAACTGGGCTTTTTTACAAGAAGATTCTGGTGAGTGGGATTTAGCGCCTTTTTATGATATCACTTTTAGTCCTCACCCTTTTAACGAGCATGCTACTTCGTTTGCTGGATTTGGAAAAAACCCGCCACTAAAAGCGATTCAAAAGCTGGCCTCTGCAGCAGGTTATGCAAACTGGAAACAAGTACAAATTATCATATCTGAAATAGCAGAGGTTATTTTAAACTTTAAAGACACTGCTAAAGCACTCGACGTAAATAAACAAACGATTAGCTTAATAGAACAACAGCTTAATAATACGTACACCATGAATAAGCATTTAATGGGTAGTTAAAATAGATTATGAAGTAACACCAAAATACCGATTTTTGGTGTTACTTATACCCCTTAAACTGCTTGTTTAAACGGATTACGGGTGTCTTGGTTTTCATCTAGGTTACGCATTAAAATAGCGTGCGCTAAATCGAGATTATTAGGCAGTGGGATTTTTACAATGTGACCAGAGCCTTTGGCATCGGTAATGTTTTCGCCTTTTTTGTTTTCCATACATTCAAGCACAAAGCTAATATTTCCCTTTGGTGTCATTAGCTCTAACGAATGGCCAACACAAAATTTATTTTTTACATCTATTTCAACCAAACCATTGGCATTACGACCTAATACTTCGCCTACAAATTGCTGCTTGGTAGAAACTGAATGACCGTATTCGTAATTTTGATAATCTTGATGGGCGTGGCGTTTTAAAAAGCCTTCGGTATAGCCACGATGCGCTAAGTTTTCTAATGTTTTAAATAAATCCACATCAAACGGCTTGCCTGCAACCGCATCGTCTATTGCTTTTCGGTATACCTGTGCGGTGCGCGCTACATAATAAAATGACTTAGTACGGCCTTCTATTTTTAAACTATGTACACCCATTTTTGTGAGCTGTTCTACATATTGCACAGCACGTAAGTCTTTTGAATTCATAATATAGGTGCCGTGTTCATCCTCAAATGCTGGCATATATTCGCCAGGGCGGCCTTGCTCTTCTAACATGAATACATCGTTACTTGGCGTCCCTTCTCCCAATGTAGGAATAACCTGTTTTGGGTCAATCTTATGTACCATTTCGCCGGTTTCGTTTTCAACACCAGGCTTAACATCATAATCCCAGCGACATGCATTGGTACATGTACCTTGGTTTGGGTCGCGCTTGTTAATATAGCCCGAGAGCAAACAACGCCCCGAATACGCCATACACAGTGCGCCATGTACAAATACTTCAAGTTCGGTGTCTGGGCAGAGTGTGCGTATTTCGGTTATTTCTTCGAGCGACAGCTCTCTTGATAAAATAACCCGTTCGATCCCCTGCTTTGCCCAAAATTGTACACTCGCGTAGTTAACTGCATTTGCCTGCACTGATAGATGAACCGGCATAGTCGGCCATTTTTCACGAACCAGCATGATCAAACCAGGATCTGACATAATCAGCGCATCAGGTTTCATTGCAATAACTGGTTCAATATCACGTAAATACGATTTTACTTTCGCGTTATGCGGCGCAATATTAGACACCACATAAAACCTTTTATTCTGCGCATGCGCTTCATTAATCCCAATTTGCAGCGTCTCTAAGTCAAATTCATTATTACGCACACGCAAACTATAACGAGGTTGCCCTGCATATACTGCATCAGCACCATAAGCAAAGGCATAACGCATGTTTTTTAAACTGCCCGCAGGGCATAA
Organism: Pseudoalteromonas sp. S558; assembly: GCF_005886635.1. Classification (NCBI taxonomy): domain Bacteria; kingdom Pseudomonadati; phylum Pseudomonadota; class Gammaproteobacteria; order Alteromonadales; family Pseudoalteromonadaceae; genus Pseudoalteromonas; species Pseudoalteromonas sp. S558. Next base: position 18,412 of record NZ_PNDU01000243.1, read on the forward strand.
TAATTCAGGAATAAACGGCGTGGAAGGTATAACAGATAACATGTGCGCTCCATACATCGAACTGGATTCTGGCCAGTTGCATGAGTAGTCATTAACAAATACGTAAACAGAAGCGCGGCAGTATAAATGCGGATAATAATTTGCCTTTGATCGAGATCACAAAACCGTAATCAAGTTGGTTTTTAATAAAATTAGGATTTTTCAGTTAAAACGCGTATAATTCGCGCCCGTTAATATTCACACTTTTATTTAAAATTATTGGAGCATAAAGATGGCTTTAGAACGTACTTTTTCAATCGTAAAACCTGATGCAGTAGCTAAAAACCACATTGGCGCTATCTACAACCGTTTCGAATCTGCTGGCCTTAAAATCGTTGCAGCTAAAATGGTTCACCTTTCACAAGAGAAAGCTGAAGGTTTCTACGCTGAACATAGCGAACGTCCTTTCTTCGGTGCTTTAGTATCTTTCATGACATCTGGTCCAGTAATGGTTACAGTTCTTGAAGGCGAAAACGCTGTTCTTAAAAACCGTGAAATCATGGGTGCTACTAACCCTGCTGAAGCACTAGCTGGCACTTTACGTGCAGACTACGCTGATAGCATCGACGAAAATGCTGTTCACGGCTCTGACGCTGTTGAATCTGCTGCTCGCGAAATCGCGTACTTCTTCGCTGACGAAGAGCTTTGTTCACGTACTCGTTAATTCGAATTCGTTAACATATTGAAAAGGGCTTTCGGGCCCTTTTTTAGTCATTACGTAAAGTATTAATCAGAAACTCATGATGTTTTACTTAATGATTAAAGTGAGTGAATTGTGTACAATTCGTCCTCGTAAATTTTATCTCCACCGTCACCGATTGAGGTTGTTTCATGACCGAGCAAAAAAAGATTAACTTATTAGATTTAAACCGAGAAGCAATGCGCGAGCTATTTGCATCGTTCGGTGAAAAGCCGTTTCGTAGTGACCAGGTGATGAAATGGATTTATCATTTTGGCGTAGATAACTTCGACGATATGAGCAACGTAAACAAAAAGCTTAAAGAAAAACTTAAAGCTGAGTGCGAAATTGTAGCGCCAGAAATCACCGTTCGCCAACAAGCAAGCGACGGTACTATTAAGTACGCGCTTATACTTGAAGGTGGCCAAGAAGTAGAAGCTGTTTGGATCCCTGAAAAAGAGCGCGCAACTTTATGTGTATCATCACAAGTGGGTTGTGCTCTTGAGTGTACTTTTTGTTCTACCGCTCAACAAGGCTTTAACCGTAACTTAAAAGTATCTGAAATTATTGGCCAAGTTTGGCGTGTAGCTAAAGATATAGGCCTTGATGGTCATAGCGAAAAGCGCCCAGTAACTAACGTTGTAATGATGGGTATGGGCGAGCCTTTACTTAATCTTAAAAACGTAGTGCCAGCAATGGAACTAATGATGGACGATTGGGGCTTTGGTTTATCTAAGCGCCGCGTAACATTAAGTACGTCTGGCGTTGTACCTGCACTTGACTTACTAAAAGAGAAAATTGACGTGGCGCTTGCTATTTCATTGCATGCACCAGATAACGCACTGCGTGACATTTTAGTGCCGGTTAATAAAAAGTACCCAATTGAAGAATTTTTAGCCGCGTGTCGTCGTTATATCGATGGCTCTAAAGCGAATAAAGACGTAACCGTTGAATACGTTATGCTTAACGGAATAAACGACAGCACCGATCAGGCGCATGCCTTAGTGCAAACGTTAAAAGGCACACCGTCTAAGGTCAACCTTATTCCGTTTAACCCTTTCCCTGGTAATGAATATACGCGTTCAAGTAACAGCCGAATTGATCGTTTTTCAAAGGTATTACAAGCAGCAGGCGTTACCTGTATTGTTCGTCGTACTCGCGGTGACGACATTGACGCAGCTTGCGGACAGTTAGTCGGTGACGTAGTTGACCGAACTAAACGTTTAGCTAAAAAGAAAATGCGTGACGATAACGCAATTGCCGTTAATATTCATCAAGCATAATTTTTAGTTAAAAACCCCTAAAGCCCTCATGTTAAATCGTTTATTTTAAATAAAGGATGCAACATGAGGGCTTTTAGGTAAGATAGACTCTATGGATAAAAATAAAGAGACAAGGTAATGCGATCTATACTTGCATTAACTATTTCAGCAATTGCTTTGAGTGGTTGCGTAACTGAAAATAGTTATAACGGCAGTGACAAGCCCGTCGTCGAAAATAAAATTAATAATATAGGCGCTGCACGAACACGTATTGCTTTAGCATTGCAGTATTTAAACACCGGTAATAACTCTCAAGCTAAATACAATTTAGAACGTGCTGCTGGATTTGCCCCACAACTACCTGAAGTCCATTACTCTCTTGCTTATTATTATCAACAAGTAGGTGAAAACACACTCGCTGATAAAGCCTATCAAAAAGCGCTCGCCATAAAACCGGATGATCCTAATACCTTAAATAACTATGGGGTATTTTTATGCGGTATTAACGAATATGACCGTGCGACGGATCAATTTTTAAAAGCCATTGAAGTCCCAAGTTATATCCGTGTTGCCGAAAGTTACGAAAATTTAGCCTTGTGTGCCATTGAGTTTAATGATTTTGATAATGCTGAAAGTTACTTTCAACAAGCCATGAATCACAGCTCGCAGCGTACTTCTACTTTAATTAGTTTTGCCGCGTTATTTTACGCTAAAAGTGATTTACATAAAGCCAGCGAACTTTTAAAACGTCATGATGATACAGGCCAAATATCGGCACGCGCATTAATGCTTGAGTACCTAATTAAAAGTCGCATGGGTAGAATAGAAGAAGCTGAAAAAATTTCAGCTACTATTATGCAAACCTACCCGACGAGTAATGAAGCTTATTCGTTACGAGAGCAAAAAACACGTCTGAGCGAGTTCGAAATTTTAAGAGACAAGTACCGCAGAGCAATGCTTGATGACTTGCAAAAAAGTAATAACAACGGGCGAATTAGTTCAGAGCCTAAAATAAAAATCATTCGTAAAAAACGCCCGACTTTAGATAACTCTACCAGCTTAATTTCAAATGATAGTAAAGACGCTAACGCAGCCACGTCTGTAAGTCAAAATCAAGTGAGTGAGTACCCCGCGCCTTTTAAAGCAAGCCCTGTTAATAGTATAAAAACTGAGAACAATAAACCGCCGCAAGTAAAAAGTATCCCTGCGGGTTCTATTGCTGTAGACGTGCCTAATGAGCCTGAAAAAAAAACAATTCCGGTGACGTTTTCAAATACCGCTACTGATACTTCTGCGGTGATATCGGCTTTAACCTCGCAGCAAAGTTCAGCCAAAAAAGTAACGTTTTCCCAAGACGCCGTATCGCAAACAAGTACTAAAAAAAATTCAAACGAACTTAAAACTGAAGTTAAAATAATTTCTTTTGGTGAATCCAAAGCAATAGACTTAAATTCGCAACAAAAAAATCAAATAGCACGCTCAAATATTGAAAGCTCAAATAGTAATAATGGCGCTAACGTTACATTTTACGAAGCAGTAAAAAGTCGCGCTGTTTTTTCTAATCGTAAAAATGAATCGGATGAAGACGTAGAATTTACAAACTATTCTGCGATAAAAAAAATGGACGCCCCATTACTTAGCACTAAAGTGCCAGTTATAACGGTGCCCTCTCATATAATTACATTTGGTGAAAACCTATTTAGCATTTCCGTCCGATACAATGTTAAACTACAAAAACTCTTACAATGGAATGGTCTAAAAGAGTCTGATCGGGTAATGAATGGAAGTAAAATTTATTTGAACGATCCTAATATTTATTACGAAATTAAAGCTGGCGACACCTTGTATAAAATAGCTACCCAGCGGCATGTATTAATTGATCAATTAATGCGATGGAATAAATTAAGCCCAGATACTGAACTTAAGTCAGGGCATAGACTTTTACTAGTGGATCCAGAATCATACCTATTATGAATGAAGAAAATACGCAAACAGAGATTGAACAACCAACGGTTGGACAAATATTAAAAGCGCATCGTGAGCACGCCAATGTTAGCATTGCGACCATAGCTGAGCCGTTAAAATTATCTGAATTACAAATAAAACGTCTTGAAAACGATGAATTTGCATTACTCGGACCGATTACTTTTGTAAAAGGCTATATCAAAAATTACTGTCGAGAACTAGAAATTGATAGCGCCCCTATTTTAGCCATGATGCCAGCACCACCTGAGCCGGCAAAACCCGCTAACATGCAAAGCTTTTCACGTCGTACAGAAAAAGAAGCCAGTGATAGCCGCTTAATGATAGTGACCTATATTATTTTAGCGATTGTGATTGGCTCATCTGCATTATGGTTTTGGCAAAACGCAACACCCATAGAAGAGCAAACCAGTAATATAAATGTAGAAAATTCAATACTCAGTGAACGCCAAGCAGTTCAACCCACTAATATCGCACAGCAGCAACCTGCTGATAACGCATTGGCTGAAGAAGTATTAGCGCCAAGCGAACGTGAGACTGTACCTGAAATAACTCAAGCACAAACAAATCAACCACTCACCACTAATACAGACTCAGCTGAAAATAGCACCATCGAAATGAATTTTAATGATGAAAGCTGGGTTGAAATTTACGACGGTGAAGGTGAAAAAATTGCATTTGGTGTTAAAAAAGCAGGCTACTTAATGACTGTCACCGGCAAACCTCCTTTTTCTGTTGTGCTTGGTAAGCACAACGTTGTAAGCGTTACCCTAAACGGTGAAAAAGTTGATATTTCAGCTTTTCCCAAAAATCGTTTAGCCAAATTTACATTACCACTAGCAGAGTAGTCGCTATGTTTTCAGAATCTCCAATTAAACGCAGAAAATCCACACGTATTAACGTAGGTAACGTCCCTATTGGTGACGGTGCCCCAATTGCCGTCCAATCGATGACCAACACCGACACGATGGATGTTGATGCAACCGTTGCGCAAATTCAGGCAATACAAGATGCCGGTGCCGATATAGTTCGGGTATCAGTACCAACTATGGATGCCGCAGACGCGTTTAGAAGTATAAAAGAGCAAGTGACTATCCCGCTAGTCGCGGATATTCACTTTGATTACCGTATCGCTTTAAAAGTAGCAAAATACGGCGTAGATTGCCTGCGTATAAATCCGGGTAACATTGGTAGCGAAGAACGAATAAGAGCCGTTGTCGATTCAGCCCGCGAGCATAATATTCCCATTCGTATAGGCGTAAATGGCGGTTCCCTAGAGCGTGATTTGCAAGAAAAATACGGCGAACCAACACCAGAAGCGCTATTAGAATCAGCAATGCGCCATGTAAACATATTGCGCCGCTTGGATTTTGACCAATTTAAAATATCAGTAAAGGCTTCCGACGTATTTTTAGCCGTAGGCGCGTATCGCTTACTTGCAAAAGAAATAGATCAGCCATTACATTTAGGGATCACTGAAGCGGGTGGCATGCGTTCGGGTTCAGTTAAATCGGCAGTTGGCTTAGGTATGTTACTTGCCGAAGGGATTGGCGACACGCTGCGTGTTTCACTTGCAGCCGACCCAGTACAAGAAATTAAAGTTGGCTTTGATATTTTAAAATCGCTGCGCATTCGTTCGCGTGGTATTAATTTTATCGCCTGCCCGAGCTGCTCTCGCCAAGAGTTTGATGTTGTAAGTACCATGAATCAACTAGAAGAACGCCTTGAAGATATTATCGAGCCAGTATCGGTATCGGTCATTGGCTGTGTTGTAAATGGCCCAGGTGAAGCACTGGTTAGTGATATAGGCCTTGCCGGTGCAAACCGTCGTTCTGGCCTGTATATTAATGGCGAGCGTCAAAAAGCACGCATCGATAACAATAATATTGTTGAGCAACTAGAAGGCTATGTTCGCGACTTTATAGAGAAAAAACAAAACCAAACACCTATAGATATAAAAATAGTCGAATAAATACCGTATATAGCGGCAAACAGCGCTGTTTGCCGTTTACCTTTATAGCCAGAACGCTATAATAGCGGGTCAATTTTTAGCATTCTTGTTGTGTAAGCATTTTTTATTACACAAAAACAGTATTTAGGATTTATCAGTGGCAAAACAAATTCAGGCAGTTCGCGGTATGAACGATTGTCTGCCAGGCGACACACAAGTTTGGCAGAAAGTAGAAAACATTTTACGCGAGACAGTAGCATCGTTCGGTTATCAAGAAATTCGTTTTCCTATTGTAGAATCAACCGACTTATTTAAACGCTCTATTGGTGAAGTTACCGATATTGTAGAAAAAGAAATGTACACCTTTGCCGATCGCAATGGCGACTTGTTAACACTGCGCCCAGAAGGCACTGCAGTATGCGTACGTGCCGGTAACGAAAACGGGTTATTGTACAACCAAGAGCAGCGCCTTTGGTATATGGGCCCAATGTTTCGCCACGAACGTCCGCAAAAAGGTCGTTACCGTCAGTTTCACCAATTTGGTTTAGAGACATTTGGTATTGCCAGCGCAGATATAGATGCTGAAGTTATTTTATTAACGGCGCAGTTGTGGGAAGCCTTTGGTATTACTGAACACGTTCGCTTAGAGCTTAACTCTTTAGGGTCTAATGAGGCACGTGCAGATTACCGTGATGCGTTAGTTGCCTACCTTGAGCAACACATTGATGTGCTTGATGAAGACTCAAAACGCCGTATGTATTCAAACCCATTACGCGTACTTGATAGCAAAAATCCAGATGTACAAGCCATATTAACCGACGCACCTAAATTATCTGAGAATTTAGATATTGAATCAAAAGAACATTTTGAAAATTTATGTGAACGTTTAGACGCAGCTGGCGTCTCATACACGGTTAACGAAAAATTAGTTCGTGGCTTAGATTACTATAACCGCACAGTATTTGAGTGGGTAACAGATAGTTTAGGTGCACAAGGCACAGTATGTGCTGGCGGTCGTTACGATGGTTTAGTTGAACAACTAGGCGGTAAAGCCACTCCAGCAGTTGGTTTTGCAATGGGCCTTGAGCGTTTAGTGTTATTATTACAAGCACTAGAGTGCGTAGGTGACATACGCCGCAATGCTGATGTATATTTAGCGGCCATGGGTGATAAAGCCAGTATTCAAGCGCCTATTATTGCGTCTGAACTACGCCGTGATGTGGCAGGCCTTCGTGTGATGGTTCATGCAGGCGGCGGTAACTTCAAAAAACAATTAAAACGTGCTGATAAAAGCGATGCACTTGTTGCAGTTATTATTGGTGAAGATGAATTAGAAAAAGGCGTTGTGACTATTAAATATTTACGTGAGCGTAAAGAACAAGTCACATTAGAATTAGAACAAGCTAAAGCGCTATTAGCAGAGCTTATTAACGGCTAAGCGAACATTAGAGGTAAGAATGGATATTTATTCAACAGAAGAACAACAAGCAGAAGCCATTAAACGTTTTTTCCGTGAAAACGGCCTGTCACTTGCACTCGGTGTAATTGTAGGTTTAGGCGGTTTATATGGTTGGAAAGCGTATAACCAGAACCAAATTACCACGGCAGAGCAAGCATCAGACTCGTATACAACACTTGTTGAAAGTGATGATGTGTTATCTGCGGCTGATACATTTATCAGCGAAAATAAAGATACAAACTACGCGACATTGGCGGCATTTGTTGCTGCTAAAGATGCTGTAGAAGCGCAAAACCTAGCTGTTGCTAGCGAAAAACTAAGCTGGATTGTATCAAACGTTGAAAACGCAGAGTTAAAAGCGATTGCGATTACGCGTTTAGCACGCATTCAAATAGCACAAACAAAGTATGACGATGCATTGAATACATTAAATGCACCACTACCTGAGGCATTTAATGCAAATGTTGCGGAGCTTAAAGGCGATATTTACGCTCAACAAGGTAATAAAGTCCAAGCACGCACGGCGTATCAAGCAGCGGTAGATGCAGGTGGATTAACAGCTAATCCTCTTTTACAAGTTAAGTTAGATGACCTAGCAGTAACTAGCCCAGCGGCATAAGGTTTTAGGCATGAAAAAATTAACAACAGCAGCCCTTGCTTTATGTATGGCAACATTAATGGGATGCTCATCGAGTGATGACGAAGAAGAACTCGTCCTTCCTGAAATTGTAAATCAGTTTGAGACTGATGTTATATGGCAAGAGTCGATAGGCGATGGTGTAGAGCACTATTTTTCTCGTTTAACACCAGCCATATATAAAGATAATGTATATGTTGCTAGCCGTGAAGGCCAAATTGAAGCGCTTTCACTTACTAACGGCGATACAAAATGGGAAACTGATGTACGTCAGAACACTTCATTTTGGCCGTGGGCTAATAACGGCACTGCAAAATTATCAGGCGGTATCTTACAAGCTTATGGTAAAATATACATTGGCTCTGAGCATGGCTTTGTAATTGCGCTAGATCGTGAAACAGGCGAAGAAGTTTGGCGTAAAAATGTACCTGGTGAATCACTGTCTAAACCGGCAGCTGGCGATGGTCTCATATTTGTTAATTTGGCTTCGGGTAAATTACTCGCGCTTCACCCAGATACGGGCGAAGAACGCTGGAGCTTTGAACAAGAAGTTCCACCACTAACATTACGTGGACAAAGCTCACCAACCGTTGCAAATGGTGGTGTATTAGTTGGCCTAGAAACAGGCAAACTAAATGTTTTGATTTCAGACACTGGTTACTCAGCATGGAGCTCAGAAATCGCGGTAGCAAAAGGCGCATCAGAATTTGAACGCCTTGTTGATGTAGATACTCAGCCACTTATTAGCGGCCCTTACGCATACGCTATTGCCTATAACGGTAATCTGGCAGCTATTGATATTCGCTCTGGTAATGTTGTGTGGAAACGTGAATACAGCAGCTATCGCGAAATTTCGATGGATGCACAAAGTCTTTATGTAGTAGATAGCAATGGCGTTATTTATTCATTAGATAAAAATTCAGGTATTGAACGTTGGAGCCAACCTGATCTACGTGGTTGGTACTTAACTGGTCCTACTGTTGCAGGTAGTAATTTAGCCATAGGCGACCAAGAAGGTAACCTACATTGGTTAAATAAAGACACTGGCGAGCTAGTATCTCGTGAAGACTTTGACAGCTCAGGCTTTTTTATTGAGCCAGTTGTTGCCGACGATAAACTGATTTTATACACCCGTGATGGTGAAGTTAGTGCGGTTAAAATACCAAACTAACTTACTACTATTAGTATAACCTGCTAATAGTTAATTATTTTTTGTAAGGCTTCGCACTGCGAAGCCTTTTGTTGTTTTTTAAAGAGGTAGTTTATGCTTCCCGTGATCGCTCTAGTTGGGCGACCCAATGTGGGCAAGTCCACATTATTTAACCGTTTAACACGTACTCGTGACGCACTCGTAGCCGATTTTCCAGGTTTAACACGAGATAGAAAATATGGCCAAGCTAGTTACGATGGCTATGAATTTATCGTGGTAGATACGGGCGGTATTGATGGCTCAGAAGAAGGCATTGAAATCGAAATGGCAGATCAATCTCTGCTAGCCATTGAAGAAGCCGACATAGTGCTATTTTTAGTCGATGCCCGTGTTGGTATGACCGTTGCCGATCAAGCTATTGCTAATCATTTGCGCAAGCAAGATAAGAAATGCTTTGTTGTCGCTAACAAAACCGATGGTATTGATGCTGATTCAAGCTGTGCTGAATTTTACCAATTATCATTAGGTGAAATCCACCATATTGCGGCATCACATGGCCGTGGTATTACGTTATTACTTGAGCAAACTCTTCAGCCACTTATTGCTGAATTAGCAGCGCAAGATGAAGACGTAGCCGACAACGACGAAGAACTTATTGATCTTTACGAAGAAGGTGAAGGGGATGACACCGATCATCAAGCGTTTGCAGATAAACCTGTAAAGCTTGCGATAATTGGCCGCCCTAACGTTGGTAAGTCAACGCTTACAAACCGTATACTTGGCGAAGATCGTGTAATTGTATACGACATGCCAGGTACAACGCGTGATTCTATCTACATTCCGATGACTCGAAATGAAAAAGAGTACGTGTTAATCGACACAGCTGGTGTGCGTAAACGTAAAAAAGTAAGTGACGTAGTAGAAAAGTTCTCTGTAATTAAAACATTACAAGCAATCGAAGATTGTAATGTGGTGTTGTTAATTGTTGATGCGCGTGATGGTATTTCAGATCAAGATTTAAGCTTATTAGGCTTTGCTCTTAACTCAGGTCGTTCATTGGTTATTGCCGTGAACAAATGGGATGGCTTAGACGATTACGTTAAAGATCGTATTAAATCAGAGCTCGATCGCCGTTTAGGCTTTATTGACTTTGCACGCCTGCACTTTATATCTGCATTACATGGTACAGGTGTTGGTCACTTATTCGAATCGGTTGATGAAGCTTACGAGTCTGCAACTAAACGTATAAGTACAGCCATGCTACGCCGAATTATGGACATGGCTCAAGCTGATCACCAGCCGCCTCTTGTTCGTGGTCGTCGTGTTAAGCTTAAATATGCCCATGCCGGTGGTTATAACCCACCACGTATTGTTATTCATGGTAACCAAGTTAAAGACCTACCAGATAGTTATAAACGCTACCTGATGAACTATTACCGTAAAGCGCTTAAAATTATGGGTACACCTATCAAAATTGAATTTAGAGAAGGTGAAAACCCATTTGCTGGTCGTGTTAATAAAGTAACACTGTCGCAAAAGCGTAAAATACGTGCGTTTGCAAAAGAAAACCGTAATAAATAAATTTTTTAAGAATTAGTTTATTACAATAAAAACGGCGTACTTTTTAGTACGTCGTTTTTTATGCTTTATACCAATTAGCTTAATTAAGTGATCTATTATGAGATTTGAAAAACGTGTTGCTAGCTAGGCAAAAAATTCGCTATTTAGTGGTTCAAAATGAGAATTTTTTTAACGCAGATAGCGACACATTTATCTCCGCAAAATGATTAAGTATTATTGCAGATAAGTACGCTTATAATCCTTCATATTCAGCTTCCCTTGGCTTTAAAATATGTTCTTGGCAAGTCATTTTGTTCCAACAATCCGTTTCAGGTACGCCGTAATACCAGGCTCTAAAAATCGGTTGATACTTTTCAATAACCCGTTGTTGCATACGTTTTGAAAAATGAGGTAAGTAAAAAGTTTTGATCACCGTAATGTGCCTTGTGATCATATCTCCTAAATTAAAGCGCGCTTGGCGATACCTGATGTCTGCTTTTTTATATTCCCTGCTATCAGGTGTAAAGTTTTGCATGTCTTGTTTAGGGCCAGTCGCCCAGCCAGCCACTTTTTTCATTTGTTCAGCAAAAGGCTTAACGGTAAACGTGACATGAATAGGGTCATCAGCATCGGTGGGCGCGAAACCTCGCGTAAATACATTGTAGTGATAATTAGGATGAGTAACCTTAAAAAGAATTGTTGCGTAGGCATTGGGCTGCAATAAATCCAAACGCTCCCGTGGGAAGGTAACTGGCTCATTAGCATAGGCAGTTTTAAAGTATCTATAACCTGAGTCTATGCCACAACTACTATGACCACATGACTCTGTGTACACAGACTCTATCAAAAAAGGAAACTCTGGCACTGAGCCATCTTCTGTTTCAATCGTCACAATAATGGGCCCACGATAGCCATGCGCCTTATCAAATACCGTAGTGCAACTTGTTATCAAAAAATACGCCAATAGCACACAGTAAAATTGCAGTGCAGTTTTACTGTTATAATCCTTCATATTCAGCTTCCCTTGGTTTTAAAATTTGCTTTCTACATTTAACCATACTCCAACAATCCGTTTCAGGTACGCCGTAATACCAGGCTCTAAAAATCGGTTGATACTTTTCAATCACCCGTTGTTGCATGCGTTTTGAAAAATGGGGTAAGTACATAGTTTTGATCACCGTAATGTGCCTTTTAATCGTCTTTCCTAAATTAAAGCGCTCTTGCCAAAGCTGCATTTTTCCATTGAAATGCTCATTACTATCTGGTGCCGCGTTCTGCATCATCACTTTGCCTTGCTCGGCCCACCCAGCTACTTTATTCATTTGTTCAGCAAACGGCTTAACGGTAAACGTGATATGTATGGGATCATCAGCATCGGTGGGCCCAAAGCCTCGCGTAAATACATTGTAGTGATAATTAGGATGAGTAACCTTAAAAAGAATTGTTGCATAGGCATTGGGTTGTAATAAATCCACACGATCCCGTGGGAAGGTAATTGGCTTATTAGCATAGGCAGTTTTAAAGTATCTATAACCTGAGTCTATGCCACAACTACTATGACCACATGACTCTGTGTACACAGACTCTATCAAAAAAGGAAATTCTGGCACTGAGCCATCCTCTGTTTCAATCGTCACAACAATGGGCCCACGATAGCCATGTGCTTTATCAAATAAAAAATCACAGCCTGATGTCAGAACACACGCCAGTAGCACACAGTAAAATTGCAGTGCAGTTTTACGCTTATAATCCTTCATACTCAGCCTTCCTTGGTTTTAAAATTTGTTCTTGGCAAGTCATGCTTTTATTAGCAGCACTTGCGAGCTTAAAATTAATGTAGCGTTCAAGACTACTTTATTATTCAAAGTTAAGTAATGCTAATTGCACCAGCCGTTCAACTGTCGTGTCTTGAACATTTTTAGGCGCTTTGGGGTAATACTTTGATTTTGGCGGCTTAATAGTTATAAACCCATGATTGGTTGCCATTTCGTGGGCTAACAGCTTACGCTCTCGGGGGGTTAAATGGTTTTCGTGTATTTTTGCCAGCTCGCCGCTATCAAGCCATATTCCTGCACAGCCTGGGCATTCATCTATTTCGACGGCCTTTACTGGCGAAAAATACCTGCGCATCATTACAATTTTTTTGCACTTTGGGCAATTAATTCGTAGCGATACATCGTATTCACTCTCGCTATGTTCACTCAAATGCTTTAGCAACACCTGACCATGCTTTAGCTCTGGCGAGCTAAATTTAAAAATTTGGCTGTTATCAAAAAATACGCCGCCTTGCGCTGAAGTGTAAACAGTAATACCGCCAATTAATAACGGCTCAAGAGAGGCATTTGTACGTGGGCAATGCATTTAAAACTCCTTTTTATTTTAATACTTAACTTATACTACTTTACTCAAGTGCTTTGTGAATAAGCCCAACAAGTGGTGCGGGTAATGTAATATTACCTGCAAGTACAAACTCATGCGCGTCATCAGACATTTTTTGCCACGTACGTCGAATTATACCTATCCACTTTTGCTCATCATAATCAGGTTTAGAACGAGTAAATTCAAGCATGTAATGCTCAATAAATACAAGGCTTGCTACATCTTCAACTAACTGGCTATCGGGATTGCGTTTGATATTTTTTTTAGCTACGGCTTCATAAACACGATTTTGCTCTATTTCATCAAAACTAGCTTGTTGCATTAATTTAACTACCGTCGATGCATGAAAAATATAAAGTGCACTGCGCCATTGGTGATAACCTTGTTTATTCATTTCAAAGTCACTACGAGGTGATTTCCAACGCTCTATATGCTGCGCACGTACTGCAATTTTCATGAGTTCATCTGTATTTGGCATAAAACGAAGTAGCATTTCGCTCATACGATCTGAATATAAACGCTCTTTTGGGAAGCTTTTCCCGTCATGCAATTCATTATTAGGGTCTTGGCTATTAGCTTCATCAATTAAGGCGATTACTTTATTAAACATGACGGTCTTTATTGTAATTAGTTTTCTCTATTTTAATCAGCTCATAAACAATATGCCAGCAATGAAAATTACGAAATTCTAAAGTTCATTTATTTTTAAAACCTAATATCAATGTATGCAGTGATGCATCACTAGGGCCTGTTTATCTTTCGAGGTTAAATTTGCAGCAGGCTGTTTGGTA
>NZ_PNDU01000244.1:0-1888 GCF_005886635.1 Pseudoalteromonas sp. S558
GCGGCGCGAGGTTTGTAACCTAGTGGGCTAAGTAAAAACCGAGCAACAAAGAGTTAATCGTCCCTAGATCGAGCTCAAAGGGCAGCGCATGTTTGGCATTTATGCTGCGTTATCGCCTATTTATGGGGAATAACCACACTACATAGGCTCTGCCTTGCCTAAATACCAAACAGTCTGCTGTAAATTCAACCTCGAAAGATAAACAGGCCCTAGCTTTTTAGTTAGTTGTAAATCACTATATGGAAACTACATCATTTTTTAATGGAAAAATATTACACCTTATTACATGCTCGTTTTGCTGATGGTTTCTGCTATGAACACCAATATCACTTGAGGTGATTCAGTATTAAAGATGATAAGGTTTTTAAACTTCAAAAAAATCACCCAGATCTCGTTAAAAACACCGTTAAATTCTCTCTATATCCACCATGAAAACACACTAAAAAATTGAACTAAAATGGGAACTTAGCTATGGTTGAGACATCAATAAATATAAAACGAGCTAATCTACAGGCTCGTCAGTGGCCGAGTATGAATGTTTTAAGTAATAAAACTAAAAAGATTATTGGTCTTCTTTTTAAATCTGATCAAGCAAAAATTGTTGAAAAAATTCTTTCGGATGACTGCCCAAGAAGCATCTCTAGTTGCAATGATTGGGAAGCTGAATTCTTAGAGCGGATCTGGATATCCGTTTTAAAAATAAGTTCAGGAGACATGAAAAAATTCGAATCTGCTGTTAAGTTGGCTAATACTGATTACAGGGATTTATTCATGGCAGCAGGGCTTGGGTATGATTCAGAGGCTCATAAAAAGTGGAAGATTTAATGACTAAAGCGACTAACAAGCGCATGTTGCATAAGCTACTAGCGTGGCTTGGACGTTTTTTTACGATCGTGTCTCGATACAAAGCCTCCGCATATTCTTTTAATATATCACGTAAAATTGAAGTAACCGATTGAACCAAAATAGTAACTCGGCTATGGTTTGTTTATCAATAAAGATAACTTTAAAACGAGTTAATCTACAGGCTCGTTAGATATATAAGGATGTTCAATGATAGATTTTGATAATAAAGGTTTTTTTAAGCTTAAACAGGATTCTGATTACGCAGATAAAGTAAAAGATTTACTTTTAGACGATGAGCAAATAATTGATTCATACAAGTCAATGCGTGATGGAGTGGTTTTTACAGATAAAAGAATCATCGCTGTAAATGTGCAAGGTATTACCGGAAGCAAAAAAGATTTTACATCTTTACCCTATAAAAATATTGTAGCCTATTCGGTTGAAACCTCGGGTACTTTTGACCTTGATTCTGAATTAGAGATATATTTTTCAGCTGTTGGTAAAGTTAAGTTTGAGTTTACTGGCAAGTCTTCAATGTTGGAAATTTCAAAAACCATATCTAATCATTTGTTGTAAATAATTTATAGCTAACAACACCTCTGGGGTGGGCAGTAAGTATTAAAGCTCACCTTCCACCGCAAATTTCATCAACGATGAACCCAGCCATTTTTAATGTTTTTAGATAGATATTTATTATAAAGCGTATGCGTTTTTCAGCATTTAAATAGGATCGGTATCCACTTGAATGCCAACAAGCGTGTCACTTGGCTTACATCAAGGCAAGATTGAATCTTTACTTCCTAGGTATCTAGGTAAGGAGCATGAGCAGGACGCAGATGCTTTGTGGGTTTTTACTTATTCTGACAAGGGTGTAGGTCATTAGAGTAACGAGTGGGCATTAATACCAAACTGCATAAATCTTTGATCAATTTAACGAATTAAATTGCACTATAACGTCGTTAAAAATTTTTTATTTAGAACAACTAGATACAAAAATTTTTGCCTAGTTCTAGCGTAATTTTCTTAACGTTAAATAGACCCC
>NZ_PNDU01000245.1:0-272 GCF_005886635.1 Pseudoalteromonas sp. S558
GGTTTTGTAGCGCTGGCGACAGCAGCCAAAGAGGGGCTGCCGCTGGTCCCTCTCTGGACACTCTCAGCGCACCCGAGCATCACGCTTAATCCTTCAAACCACAATTGATGTGAACGTAAACGGCGAAGATAGGCCATCCATGGCCTAGTTTCGCCTTATCGCGCATCCATGCGCGACATTACTCATCAATTGTTTATTTTCAGGGCGTGATGACTGGGGAGGGTGTTAAACGTGAGGTTTGTTTTTAGTCTTAGCTAAATGTAAAGTTTATT
>NZ_PNDU01000246.1:0-4805 GCF_005886635.1 Pseudoalteromonas sp. S558
CCTGACGGTCTGTAAAATGTGCTTTTTTCATAATTTTCTCCTGTGTTTACAATAAGAGAAAATTCTACATTTGGCATCTATTATTTTTAGGGAGGATTACCAGGTCACCATCATCGATAATTTAAATGTGTTTCGCGCTTCACGCTTCTAGAAATTAGAAACCTTATTCAAGGTTTTGTCGCGCTGGCGACAGCAGCCAAAGAGGGGCTGCCGCTGGTCCCTCTCTGGACACTCTCAGCGCACCCGAGCATCACGCTTAATCCTTCAAACCACAATTGATGTGAACGTAAACGGCGAAGATAGGCCATCCATGGCCTAGTTTCGCCTTATCGCGCATCCATGCGCGACATTACTCATCAATTGTTTATTTTCAGGGCGTGATGACGGGGGAGGGTGTTAAACGTGAGGTTGGTGTTTAGTCTTAGCTAAATGTAAAGTTTATTAGCTAAAGCATGGCTAAAATTAGTACCTAATACGGCATCAATGCTGTAATATACTTCTTGAATTGTCGCTCTAACTACTTTACTGCCCTGTGTATTAACATTACAGCTTGTAAGTTTATACAAGGGTTGTCAGTGATCTGCACTGTCGTAGTTATGCGAGGTAAATGGCATGAAACAGAAAACCGTTTTTGTTAGACAATATCTGCGTTATCGTAATGGCAAATGGGAAGATGTTTGTCAACATCTTCGCTCAGCGCCTAGGTAATGCATAGTAGGGAGCGACAATCCACTCTTTCCTTTACTCTGCTTCGACTTCCATCATCGTCTCATAGTGCTCTGGAAATCCTGTTTCTTTGAATATTTCTCTAAATTTAAAAATATATCGATGTGTATCTATAGTGCCTAAGTCAAGATTTATAGCGTCAGAATGTGAGCCTCTATTGAAGTATCTAAGGAATGGTTCAAACTCTTTATCAGTAGAGCCAATTTTATCTAATGTTCTATTCAAATAATCTTTTTGATGTATAAAACTAAAATACCTCTCTAATATATTTCTCATTGCATTTGGTAACATTGATATATGAAGCTTATTTTCAGAACAATCCTTTATTATCTTCCAATAATTTTGATAATCATTTAATAATGTATCTCTTTCCATAGGGAGTATGTTTGTGTCTAGTGATTTAATGACACGGAATAAATTATAATCTTTAGGTTTATGCGCTTTGTTCGGGTTTTTTAGTATTAGTAGTTCATGAAAAAAGTATAAGTTATGCGTTAGTATGAATACTTGTTTGAAGTCTTTTTCAATAATTTCATAATGAATAATCGATGCGATGTCATATACATAATTTTGCGATAAGCTTGAAATAGGATCATCTATAATTATTGTTCTATTTGAACGAATAGCGTTGTCCTCTTTTGAAGTAGCTCCACTACAAGTTTCAAGGAAATATAAAAATGTTATTAGGGTTTTTTCTCCTTCACTCAAAGATTCAAATATATCAGTGTTAGCACCACTTATTCTTTCTATAAAGTATAGCGATACGTTTTCATCTGAGGCTTTCAAGTAAAAACCTGTAATTCCAAGGGATTTTAAACGGTCATTAACATTTTTAATAGATGTTTCAATTTCTGTTGTTCTACTTCTAAGTGTTGTTAGGTTTTCTTCAAGCTTTTCTTTTTCAGCTTTAGCCTCTTTTAGTTTTTCAAGCAATTCTTTTTTATTAATATCATAGTCTTTTTGTGTTGCAAAATTTAAGTCTATAGCGGGTTGGCAATCTTGTTTTAGATTTCTCCAAAATTCGCTTTTAATTTTAAATAATAATTGATCTTTTTGAGTTAATCTTTCATTAAAGTTTAAAATTTCTTGTTGTACAGTTTCAATATAATCATTAACAGCTTTTAATTGCTCAGTCGTATCAAATAGAGGGATTTCAGAACTCGGGTTAGATAATTTTTTTTCTAGTAATCTGATGTTATCTTTCAGTTTGTTAATATATATTGTTATAAAGCTTTCTATTTTTTCATGTTTAACTATATGTTCCATAGAGAATACAGGGTTTTTAAAAACGTCTATTACTTTATTTACCGACTCTTTATAGTCCCGACTTAAACGCTCTAAGTTATTAATTTTATCTTCGTATGCAGTACTAAATAAGTTTTTGATATTTGACTTTATATCGTCATTTATTGCTTGCTGACAGAAAGGGCAATTACTTTCATTTAAAAAACTTATCCCATTTCTGACCCAATCTGAGTTGCCTAATTTATCTATTAATTGAGATAAATAAGAGTCTGTTTCACCAATTATTTTTTCTGAAAAAATAGGGTCTTTTTCTATGTATTGAGAGGGGAATGATATTGTTGAAATGTTAGCAAGCTCTTGTACATCATCAGTTAAATCTCTTGATTCCTGTGCTAGTTCATCAAAGGTGGTAGTGCTCAGCTCTTGGATACTCAATATTTTATTTAAGAAGCCATCTTTTGTTCCAATATTTCGTTCGCTTTCAATACAAAATGAAAGAGTATGATTTTTAAAGTCTCCCTTTTTTTTCCAAATCACATCTTTAAATTTATTTTGTAATTTTTCTTGATTACTTTTTTGTGTTTTTTCTTGCGTAGTAATATCGGCTATTTCAGCTTCTAGTTTATTTAACTCTAAAAGAGTATCTTCTATTTCCTTTTCTGCACTGGCGTCAGCTTCACCTATCGTAAATATTCCTTGTTGTGATGCTTTTTCATAAAAGTTTTTTTCAACGAAGTTTTGATTATAAACAATTACATCATCTTGAGTTATTGTGGGGGTAATTGAGCAATCGGCATAATCAATATTTTCTATATCTTGAAAATATTTTGCAATTGTCGACTTTCCTGAACCATTCTGCCCATAAAATAAATTCACTCTTTTCTTGTTTATTGCAATTGATACTGAGGTAGATACTGGGTAACTAGCTATGTTTTGAAGCTTAATGTTATCAATCATGGTGTCCTTACCTTGTGTAAAGATTATTATTTATCATTCATATTACATTAACTTAGCTAAATAGTTCTGTCACATTAAAATTAATGATATTAAAAACGTCGACCTGTAGATAAATATCAAAGAGGTCACTCTTTAGAAAATTTCGGTCAAGCAGGCTATTTTTTTGCTTGACCTTTTTATTCAAAAAGCCAAGTGCTCTTATTATTAAACTCAATTAAAAATATGGCTACGTACCTAGTAATTACATCGATTGGTATCAATATACATTGTGGCTTTCGCCTCAGTCATCGTTTAGTGCCAATATCGGCCTAAACAACAAATGCCTTGAAATTATACTTATAATCTCTATTATTACCCCTAAACAACACCCCTCCCGCTACCCGTAAGCTCAGCGCCCTGCGAGGGGTTAATTATTCCTATAGTATGGTAAAGGGATTCAGCCCTCATGCAGATCCCAAAGCCCTATAACATTTGTGCAGAAAGTCGACTTTCTAGTGGAACCACAGGCACTAAATTTTGACTACCCATCAAGTACCTCGGTTTTTAGTTTGTTGCTCGTTAAGTTAATTACTCTGTCTAGAACACTACGAATAGAGTTTAGTAATGCGTTTATTATGTGCTTAAACTAGTAGTTATAAACTATAGCGCGACTAAGCTTTGCTCTATCATTGCCTTATTTTTTTTACTATTTTGACCCTTTTGTTTTTGGTCTTCTGCGTTTACAAAACCTCACCAAATACGCCTCTGTTATTTATAAAGCCTAAGACTACTTTACTAATTAAATATTTGTTTAATGCTATCTCATTTAGGATTAATATTAGGTACTACTTAAAACAACAATAAAAGTAAGAAGCAATGTGCCCTTACTAAAGAGGTATACATGGAAGATGCATTCATAGCCGTATTTGCAAATGTCGGCGTTATCTTAATTTTAGCTTTAACATTAAAAGCATTTAATAAAGTCGACATTAATATAACGTGGTCTTTAATCTCATTAGGCATTTTTACGTGTTACGTTTTTGCTTTATTTAGAGGCGCCGAGGTTATTCCTTTAGATATTTTTTTTACTGATATGGCTTGGAATTGGTCAGGTAAAATAGCTGTAATTATCCTGTGGGGAGGTGTAATCCTAGCCTTAGCGAAATATAAACATGGCTTTCGTATTGCTGATGCTGGTTTTACTTTCAAACAAAGTGAAGGCTCTTTAAAACCTGCTTTCATTGTTTTGTGCTTGTTTGTAATTCTCCAAGTCATTGTTTCATGGTTCTGGAGTGGAGAGCCTCGCTATGATTTAGAAACATTACTTTATCAAGCAACCATGCCAGGGTTTGACGAAGAGCCGATGTTTAGAGGGGTCTTACTATTTTGTATTTCTTTGGCAATAGTATCTAAGCGATACAGTTTGGTAAGTGCGCCGGTAAATATAGGTGGATTACTTCTAGTTTTATTATTTGGCTTGGTGCACGGCGTTATGTTTAGCGATGGCGAGTGGTATTTTTCGTTTACCTCTGTTTTATTAACTGGAGGTTATGGCTTTATTTTACTGTGGCTAAGAGAGCGAACGGGTAGCTTGGTATTTCCAATTATCGCCCATAATAGTGTTAACGTTGTTGGGCAATTAATTTAGGGTGAGGTTAAAACGTTTAGTTGCGCTAGATATTCCAGAATCAGCAAGGTCAGGTTTTTTTTTACCTTTTGTGATTAAGGAAAAATGCAAGCTCTGCCCCTAGTAACCCCATTTATAAAAGGGCAATATTATTGCCCTTTTTTTATGCGCTGAAATTGGTAGTTATAAACTATAGGAAAACCGAAGGGGTCACCCCCTGTTTATTTTCTGACGAATCCAAGTAGATTCGTCAGGGTCAAATCTTGACTTC
>NZ_PNDU01000247.1:0-3472 GCF_005886635.1 Pseudoalteromonas sp. S558
TAAATATCAAAATAATTCAATATGTTAGTAAATATCTTAACCAGAGTTCAGGTTAATTAAATTAACTATTTTTCGTAGAACGGATAATCGCTATACCCAAGCTCGGTGCCACCATACATAGTGGCCGCATCTGCTTCGTTAAGAGGCCAATTATTAGCGATACGCTCTGGTAAATCAGGGTTAGCTATAAATGGGCGGCCAAATGCGAATAAATCACCGTAGCCTTCGCCTAAAATACGAATTGCTTTTTTGACGGTGTATTTACCAGCATAAATAATTCGCCCAGAAAACTCAGCTCTAACGGCTTTATAAAATTGCTCTGGCAAATCGGGGGCGTTATCCCAATCAGCTTCAGCAATTGATAAGTAAGCAATACCGGCTTGTTCAAGCACTTTTACGGCTTCTACATAGGTATGATGAGGGTCTGATTCTACAAGCCCTAAATACACACGGTCTTCATCTGTACTTGCAAATAATGGGGCAAAACGCACACCCAAACGATCAGCGCCAACTACGTCACTAACTGCTGCAACAATCTCTTTTAAAAAGCGTAAACGGTTAGTAAGCGTTCCACCATATTGATCATCACGGTTGTTGGTGTGTTCAGAAATAAATTGGTTAACTAAATACCCGTTAGCACAATGTAGTTCAACACCATCAAAACCGGCTTCAAGCGCATTACGTGCTGCTTGAGCATACATGTTTACAAGCTCACCTACCTCAGCAGTACTTAATGCGCGAGGTTCACTTGGATCGGCTAATGCGCCCTCACCAGGTGCCGTTTCAATAAATACTTTTACGTTGTCTGCAGTAATATTTGAAGGGCCCACAGGTTTATCTGCATTAGGTTGCAACGTGGTATGTGAAACGCGGCCTACATGCCAAAGCTGAGCAAAAATAATGCCGCCTTTTGCATGTACGGCTTGCGTTACTTTTTTCCAGCCTTCAATTTGTGCTTGTGAATGTATGCCTGGCGTCCAGGCATAACCTTGACCTCTTGATTCTATTTGGGTGCCTTCAGTAACCATAAAGCCTGCTGAAGTACGTTGTGCATAATAGTTGGCCATTAAATCGTTAGGAATATTACCTGGCTGAGTACTTCGAGAACGTGTCAGTGGAGGCATTACAATACGGTTTTTAAGCGTGAAAGGGCCAAGTTCTACTGATGAAAATAACGTACTGGTATCTGAAATAGGGTTGTTCATTAAAACTCTCTCTTAAAGCAAACTTAGTGGCTTACTGTAATTTGTAAGGCAAAATATTTCGATGCTTAGCTGTTTAAGCAATGTTGGTAAGTTTAGAGTTTTAAAGATACAATTTGAAACAACACCTTTTTGTTTTAGATACAATTATGAATGGTATTAGTCGACTCGATATTAAACAGCTCAGAGTGCTTAACGCATTACTGGATTTAAAAAACCTTTCGCAAGTGGCACGTAAAATGGGTTTAACTCAGCAAGCTATAAGTGAGCAGTTGCGTAAATTACGAGACTTATTTGATGATCGCTTGTTTATACGCCAAGGCAATAGCATGGTGCCGACACCTAAAGCTCTCTCAATACAGCAACCTATCATTCATATATTAAAACAGTTAGAAACCCTATTAGAGCCTGAATTATTTACACCACAAACGTACAAAGGTGTGTTTACTATTAGTGCTACCGATTATGCCACTCAAGCACTACTTCCTCAGCTTTTTAATATAACAAGACGTGAGGCACCTGGTTTAAAGCTTATTGTTCGAGACTTTGCATCTGATAATGTTAATCAGCTAATAACAGCAGGCGAGCTTGATTTGCTCATCAGTTTTCCTGAATTTATTCCAGATAATTTAGCGTATGTAACTTTACTTGAAGAGCAGCACTTGTGTATTACTGGTTGTAAAAATGATCTAGGGGAAGAGCAACTAACACTTGCGAAAATTGCAGCGCATCCACAGCTGGTGGTATCGCCTTCGCGCGCTAACTTACGAGGTTCGCACGATCAATGGTTTGCTAATAAAGGGTTAAAGCGAAACATAGTTATGTCGGTACCGAGTTTTTCAGCGGTTCCCGACATTCTTCACACTACTGATATGTTGGCATTTTATCCTTCAAGACTCTTGCCAAATAGTAAGGTTAAACAGTTAGATATTGAGGCGCTACCACCTACTTTTAAAGTTATAGCAGCGTGGCATCCTCGAACTAACAACAGCCCAATACACCGTTGGTTAATAGAGCAGTTGCAAAGTTTTTAATAAAAAGCTAGCCAATTTCATCAAGTAAATGCATTACACGCTCACTGGCGGCTTCCATTTTATGTATGTGTTTAATAGCAGTCGCTTTATCGCCATTTTTAATCAGTCGTAATGCTTCAACTCCATTTTTATGCACTTCGCTATGTGGGGATTCTAACTGCTTAAATGCATTTGAATTTTTAAATCCAGCTGATTGTTCTGAGTTATACCATTTACCAAGTCGACACATTTTATGATCGCTAAAGTCATCAACAGACTTATTACTTTGCCCATTTGCAACGGCATAAACGTCACCTTTCCAAACAATATGATCAAGTTTAACCGTTTGTATGAACGATAGCGTGGCAGCTTGAGAAATTGTATTTTTCATATTGTTACAAAATTCGATAATCGCTGAGTAATCATTGTTCAGAGATCCAAAGTTAGTGCTTAAATGTGAGCTGTTTTCTTTTATGCCTTCTACAGATACAACCGTTTCATTGGTTTTATTAATAATTTCGTTCACTAAATCAGCAACTTCTTGCGCTGATTTATTGGTATTTGTAGCCAGCACCCTTACTTCGTCTGCAACCACGCTGAATCCTCTACCGGCTTCGCCAGCACGAGCAGCCTCAATTGCGGCATTAAGTGCAAGTAAGTTTGTTTGATCTGAAATTTTACTGATTGTCGAAACAAACGTACTAATTGTTCCGGCCATACTTGCTAAGCCAGAAATATTCTCAGTCATACTGCCCATTTTATTGGTCATCAAATCCATTTCTTTGACAATATGGTTTAGTGAGCCATTAGATTTTTCAAGGAGGGAGTTAATCTTATCACTTACTTTATTTTCTTCATCTATTTTAGAATAAGAGCCAAGAACAGTTTGTCTTATATCTTCAATCTGGCTCACACCATTGATTGAACTGCAAAGTAAAGAGTGCGTGAACTCTTGTTCTGGAGTATTGATAGGGCTGTTTAGCTCTTTCTTTAATAAATTATTTTCATTCATTAAAGAGGTGTTTTTGGTACGTAAAGACTCAATTTCTTCTTTTAATTCGTCATTTTTATTTTTAACTGATGAATACGTTTTACTTAAAACAAACATTTTTAAACCCTAATTTTAATTAAATATTTACTTATCCTTTTCATTATAGAGGTTAATTTTTAATGAGCATATATTTTTACTATTTAACCTGATCTCTGGTTAAGAGATTTACTAACGTATTGAATTATTGAGATATTTAAATTTATTTT
>NZ_PNDU01000248.1:0-9786 GCF_005886635.1 Pseudoalteromonas sp. S558
GGTTAAGATATTTACTAATATATTGAATCATAATGATATTTAAATTTATTTTTCTCTAGCCAGAGATTTTCAGTGAAAACAAGGCGAATTTACGCGTCAATAGCTGGCCTATTGCAAGTAAATTCAACGCAGTTAGCGCTGAAAATAGCTGCTTGAGATAGATTTATTATCCAGAGTTCAGGTTATTTAATGCCCCCAAGTAATTTTATATCTTCAAAGTAAAGTGAAGAAATATGATTATGATATTTGTTACTGTAAAAATAGTAATGTATTATTTATTAAAGCAGTTAATACATATAGGTAATAATCATGCAGTGGGAAGGTATTAGCGAATTTGTTTATGTGGCTGAAAATGAGAGTTTTACGCTTGCTTCTAAAAAGATGGCTATATCAACTGCACAGGTTAGCCGTCAAATAAGTGCTTTAGAAAAACGTTTGAATATAAAGTTATTCTATCGAACCACACGCAAGGTTTCTTTAACAGAAGAAGGCCGCGTTTTTTACCAGCACTGCCGCAGTGTGCTGGATGGATTGGATGCCGCTGAGCGTGCTATCACTAACTTACAATCTAAACCCCAAGGCAAAATCAAATTAACCGCATCGGTAACGTATGGCGAGCAGCATATACTTCCTTTAGTGAATGATTTTATGCAGTTATATAGTGATATTGAAGTATCGGCTTATTTAAGTAATAGGAAAATTGACTTAGTTGAAGATGGTTACGATCTTGCAATTAGGCTGGGTAAGTTGAGTGATTCCTCGATGATGGCGAAAAAGCTTGGCAAGCGAACAAACTATGTATGTGCCTCTCCTGTTTATTTAGAAAAACAGGGTATTCCACATTCTATTTCAGAACTTAATAAGCATAGCTGCTTATTGGGTACACTCGATTATTGGCATTTTACCGAATTAAATAAAGAAAAAAGTATTCGAGTAAGCGGCCGCTTACGATATAACAGCGGATATAGTTTAACAGATGCAGCTTTAAAAGGCTTAGGAATAGTGCAGTTACCCGATTATTATGTTCAACAACACCTAGAAAGTGGAAAGCTTGTTTCATTATTAGATAACTATCGTGCTCCTGATGAAGGCATATGGGCAGTTTACCCACAGAACCGTCATCTATCCCCAAAAATAAGGTTACTTGTAGATTATTTAGCTGATCAGCTTTCATAATGGGTAGTTAACTGTTTTATTAAAAGTATTATCCCTAAAATTTCAGTTATTTTATTGCATTTTCTACTGGGCAGCCTTGTTTTCGACATACACCTTCGTTACACAACTTACATATTTTACGCGCTTCTATTTGCTCGGTTGAAAAATTACCCAGTGCTATTTCTATTAAACTTAAAAAGCTTACCTGTTGTTCATCAGTAAAGTTTTCAAGTATTTTAGATGTCACTGTTTCTCTATTACTTAGTATTGATTCGACCCTGCAACTGCCTTTACCTGTTACACATAAAACAACGGAGCGGGCATCGTTTACTGATTTTTTTCTTTCTACCAGCCCCTCTTTTTCAAGTGTATTAATTAACCGAACAGCGCCAGAGTGGGTTAAACCGAGCACTTTGCTCAACATATCAATAGTTTCATTGGGGTGATTATTAATTGTGACCAATGCGGCTTCGTGGCTAAGACTTCTGCCACCTAATTCAGCAATCTGCTTTTCTATATCAGTAGCTACAGAGGTCGCGAAGGTGCCTATTAAATTTGCTATGTATTTTTCATTTTTCATAGATTTAATTATATGTGATTCGATCATATAAATATAGTGACAAATTAAGTCATCTCGATTGTTGTGTGACTCAGTCATGTACTTTGTGTTATTTGTTGCTTATACACGTTAACGATAAATAATAAACAAGGGCTTAAAGTTAATAATTACTTAAATAAAGCGAAGAAATTTAATGAGAAATGATTCAGAAACATTACGTTATGCAAAAAAGTTTAAAACTGTTTTAGATAAAAAAATGGCTTATATAGATGAGGGCGAAGGCGATCCAATCGTATTTTTACATGGTAATCCTACATCTAGCTACCTTTGGCGAAATATTATGCCGTATATGCAAGGACAAGGGCGTTTAATTGCTATCGACATGATTGGATTGGGTGATTCACAAAAGCTAGACAATACCCATGAGGGAAGTTACTCATTAGCTGAAAATAGTAAGTACACATTTGCACTTTTAGATGCGCTCGGCGTAAACAATAATGTTACTTTAGTACTGCACGATTGGGGTTCAGGCGTTGGCTTTAACTGGGCAAATACACATCGCGACGCTGTAAAAGCCATTGCCTTTATGGAAGCAATCGTGACCGATTTTCCAACGTGGGACGATTTTCCTAAAGATCTACATGGGCCGATTGGTACTCTGCGCTCAGCGGAAGGTGAAAAAATGGTACTTGATGATAACTTTTTTATTGAAACCATATTACCCGCGACTATTACGCGCCAATTAACGCAAAAAGAACACGATGAATATCGCAGACCCTTCATAAATTCAGGGGAAGAACGCCGTGCAATTTTAGCGGGCCCTCGACAACTCCCGATTGCTGGAGAGCCTGCCGATACCGTGGCTTTAGTAAAAAACTATGCGAGCTATTTAGCCAACTCTCGTGATATTCCAAAGTTATTTATTAATGCAGAGCCAGGTGCCTTTTTAGTTGGTTACGCACGAGATTTTGTACGCACATGGCCAAACCTAACTGAGGTAACAGTGAGCGGTATTCACTATATACAAGAAGACTCTGCGCATGAAATAGGTAAGGCTATTTCTGATTGGTTATAAAATCAGACAATTATAAGGGTTGTTTTTATTGCGCTATTAATTAACAATCACTATTAATCATGGTTATTTACTGTATATGAGAATTTAAAATGGAATTAGATGATATAACCAATAAAAATTTAAAAGCGGCGTTAAAAGCGAGTGCAATATTAGATATTGAATTTTGTGGAGATGAGCATCTTCGTTGCTTTTCTTATAAAACAGAGTACGCACGTGGTGTTGACATTGCTACATACGATAATGGCGGTGGGGACCAAATAGTTATTGTTTTAACAAGTAATACTATTTTAGTAAAAGGTTTCGATCATGAATCGCAGGTAAGCCCACACTCTCAAGATGAATATGCTATTTGGCCCGGAATGTACCAAGGCGCGCCTATAGAGTTACTCAAAGCTTTAGAAGCAGATGACTTTGAAATTGATCATGTAACATTCTGCTTTTGGCGCTCTGAAAAGGATGCGGCATGGCAACAAGGTCCGGTTAGTTTTAAAAATAATGAAGACGATGGAGCGAGTTGGCTACTGTCTGTAATTCCAAAAACACCCAGTGATTTTATTGAATATGCTAATGAATATTATAGCGATGATTTCAATAAAGTATCTCCAGAAAGAGTCTATCAAGTATTTAATGAGAATACGTAAAATAGTATAAATACAGATAGTTAAGCGCGGTTAAAGTAATGGTGTTACATATTGTTTTTACGGGTACGCATGTTGTACTTTCTAAAAAAATTATACACAGTGGATACAAATACAAGGTGATTTTAGTGATTATAAAGCATCATTAGGACCTTGGGGCGTAGATGAAATAATTGATTATCTTAACATCGAGTATGGCAACCTGTTACCAAGTGCTTACTTGCAAGTGCATGAGTTTATAAATAGTAATGAAATCATAAAGGTTGTGTTGAGAGCTTAAATTTGGTTATTGATATGTAAATTTAAGTTACCAAATTTCAGCTTTTTTGAACGGGATAATACATGGAAAGATTAACAAAAGAGCAGATTCAATTTTTACCGATGTACGACGGTTTAAGCCACGATAATATAATTGTAGTAACGCAAGCGTCAGATGCGATAAGTGCAATAGTTGAGCTAAAAAAACATGCAATTTTAGGGTTTGATACAGAAAGTAAGCCTTGCTATAAAAAAGGTGAAATAAGCGATGGACCTCATCTAATTCAATTATCTACAAAAACAAAAGCGTTTTTATTTCCGACTAAATTTTTTGAAAACTTTACTGAAATTGAAGATATATTATCTGATTCAACTATAAAAAAAGTAGGCTTTGGTTTAAAAGAAGATAAAAAAATGATTTTTAGGAAATTTGGAATTAAATTAGAAAATACAGTCGAATTATCCTCTAAAGTTATGCATTTTTCGCAGGTAACACAGCGCGTTGGTGCTAGAGCTGCTGTTGCGATGTTTTTTAATCAGCGTTTATCTAAAGGCGCGCAACGTTCAAACTGGTCCGTATTTCCTTTAAAGGATCATCAAAAAATGTATGCTGCAAATGATGCCCACTCAGCATTACTAATTGAGCTTGAAATAGAAAAACACAATAGCAATTTATAAGTAGATACTATTAATAAGAGTTAGTTTTTAGTTTACTTTGTGCCTGTTGCTACATTAATAACATAAATTTATGTAATATAACCCATAGTTTTTACGGGTTATATTAAGGTGATTTAAGTTTATATAAAAATATTACGTTGCTTTAGCGTGGTTTTATTGCGCAGCGTTGTATTTGTTTTTAATTTCATCAGCTGTCATTCTTTTAGCAACATCTTCAAATTTGAGTGCTAAATTATTGCAATTAAATTCTAATATAAAATTAGCCTCTATTTCATAAAAGCTATCCAATGCAATTAAGGGTTTACTAATAAACCATTTTTGTGGTTCTATAGTTACTACGTCAGAAAATTGTTTTTGAAACTTACGAACCCCAAGCTTTTTCGTTTCGAGAGTAATCGGTTCGTTAGACGCATTGATAAAATAAACCTCTGACACCCAGTCAACAATACCTTCGTTATAAAGAGTTGTTAAATCATCAGAAAATGGCCCGTCATGTTTAAACCCTTCAGGAACTCGTTCAGGACCTAACGTTATAACTAGCCTTGTAATTAAACCTAGTTCAGGGTTGAAATCTTCAAATTCATAATACAGGCTATATTCTAAATCTTGAGGTTCATTAGGTTTAGAGTCGAGATTTTCATTCATTATGTTACCCATTTTTTAAGTGATATATTGCTAGGTTTATAACTAACATTTACAACGAGCTTTAAATTGATTTCGATTAAAATCCTATCTGAGTTTATGACCTTGTTCAATGTTTTCATTCGATTTTTATGACCGCTATTATTAATTATTAAACATATGCAAAATTAAATTACTTAAGAGTGTCGCTTAATCCTAAGTAATTTACGAGAGTATTTGTAATGTTACGCTTAGTTTAAATTAACCTGAGCTTTGGTTAATATTTAACAAAAAGGGAGCCGTTCTACTTGTTTGAGATTGGGCTACATCTGTAGGTTTCCCTTGCGCTACAATTAAGCCGCCTTCTTCGCCAGCACCGGGTCCTACATCAATTACCCAGTCACTATTGCGGGCTACTTGCATATCGTGTTCAACCATAATAACGGTGTTGCCAGCATCTACTAATTTATTTAGCTGCGCCATTAACATTGATACATCCGATGGATGCAGGCCTGTCGTTGGCTCATCAAGAATATAAAGTGTGTTACCGCGCTGCGCACGTTGCAGCTCCGTTGCTAATTTAATACGCTGCGCTTCACCGCCCGAAAGCTCAGTGGCAGGTTGCCCTAAACGTAAATACCCAAGACCAACTTGCATAAGTGCATCGAGCGCGCGCAATATTGCGGGTTCATTTTCAAAAAAGGTGTGCGCCGATTCAACCGTTAAATTAAGCACATCAGCAATGTTTTTATCACGGTATATAACCTCAAGTGTTTGCTTGTTATAGCGTTTTCCTTGGCACACTTGGCAAGGCGAATAAACGCTGGGCAAAAACAGCAGCTCTATACTCACAAAGCCAACGCCTTCACAGTTTTTACAGCGACCTTTAGCAACATTAAACGAAAAGCGACCAGCATCGTAACGGCGCTCTTTCGCTTTTTGGGTAGAAGCAAATAGTTTACGCACATGATCAAATAAACCCGTATAGGTAGCTAAGTTTGAACGAGGGGTACGGCCAATCGCTTTTTGATTTACGGTAATCAGGCGGCTTATATTATTTATTCCTTCAATGATTTTTCCGCTGGTGTGTGTTTGCAGCTCTTGTTCGAGTAAGTCGGCTTCGTCGGTTGGCGCTTCCGGTATTACTTTTTGCCCAAGTGCTTCGTAAACAAGTTCTACTAACGCTTGGCTTACTAGGCTTGATTTACCAGAGCCCGAAACACCAGTAACGGTTGTCATAACACCTAGTGGAAATTCTGCATTGAGTTTTTTAAGGTTGTTACGCTCAATATCTGCCAATTTTAACCACGCTTTTGGCTGCCTTTGCTCCTTTTTTTGCGCGCTGTTTTGAGTTGACTCTTGACTGGCGTTTTTAGCAAAAAGGTGACGACCGGTGTGCGAATTTTTTATTTTTCTTAACCCTTCAACAGGGCCGCTGTAAATAATGTTGCCACCATGCACACCGGCATCAGGGCCTACATCAACAATCCAATCAGCATGTTCAACAACGCTAACATCGTGTTCAACAACAAATACAGAATTGCCAGCCGCTATTAGCTCATCAAGCGCTTTTAAAAGTGCTTGAGTGTCTGCAGGGTGTAAACCCGCTGAAGGTTCATCTAACACGTAAACTACCCCAAATAATTTAGAGCGAATTTGTGTGGCAAGTCGCAACCGTTGTAGCTCTCCGGGTGAGAGCGTTGGCGTTGTACGCTCAAGCGACAAGTATCCTAAACCAAGCATGGTTAGTGCTTCAATACGGGTGAGTATATCGCTGGCAATGCGCTGCGTAACAATGGCTTGCTCTGGATTTTTTGTATTTTTATTTACTTTGGTATTGGCGGCGTTACTTAGTTTTTTAGCAAGCTCGTTTAATGTAAGTTGAGATAGCTCGCCAATATCAAGCCCTGCAAATTTAACACTTAACGATGCTTGTTTTAATTTTTTACCTTGGCAAGTAGGGCACTGCGATATTTGCATAAACTGTGATACGCGCTTTTTTGTACGCGGACTTTGTGTGGTCGCAAAAGACTGTAAAACAAAGCGTTTAGCGCTTGAAAAAGTTCCCATGTAGCTTGGATCTTCGTTGTTTTGTATCGCATTTTGCGTTTGCTCATAGGTGTAATCTGGATATACCGGCACTGTTGGAGTGTCGTCGGTAAATAAAATCCAATCGCGTGCCTTTTTAGAAAGCTTATTCCAAGGCGTATCTATGTCATAACCAAGTGAGGTAAGAATGCGACTTAAATTTTTACCTTGCCATGCTGGTGGCCACGCTTCAATGGCGCGCTGGCGAATAGTTTTTGTATCATCGGGCACAAGTAGCTTTTCGGTTACTTCAAATACTCGGCCTATGCCATGACATTCTGAGCAAGCGCCTTGTGGCGTATTAGGTGAAAACGCATCGGCATATAAAATACCCTGCCCAGCAGGGTAATCGCCTGCACGTGAGTAAAGCATACGTAGCGCGTTAGAGATTGTCGTTATACTGCCCACAGATGAACGAACAGACGGCGCGCCGCGTTGCTGTTGTAAAGCAACGGCAGGCGGTAGTCCTTCAATAGAATCAACATCGGGCTCATCAACTTGATCTATTAACCTACGTGCATAGGGCGATACCGAATCAAGATAGCGATGCTGCGACTCAGCAAACAGGGTTCCAAAAGCTAGCGACGACTTACCCGATCCCGATATACCTGTAAAAACAACCAATGCGTTACGTGGTAAATCAACATCAACATTTTTTAGGTTATGAACGCGCGCGCCCCTTACCTGTATAGTGTTATTTGGATCTGATAAATTAATTACTGAATCATTATGTGTGGTTGTCATACGCTTTACTCCTATTTCACCGCGCTTTTACACTAAGTGCGCTTTGGACAATTTACTCTTATTACTCGTTACTGTTACCAATAATATCGCAGGCTCACTGAATGCTCGCTTATTCAATATAATACATAAAGTTATGATAATTGCTTGTTTACATAATAGGGTTGGAATGCGAATATAATTTAAATTGATTTATAGTTTAATAAGAAGGAACTGACATTGAGCAAAGCCTTAATAATATTTTTAATGATGTTTTCGTGGGCTACTCAGGCCGATACACTCAAAGCGCTTAATGTTGACCGTGCAGTACCAAATAGCATGCACTTATCGTTTGCAAACGATAGCAACATAACCCCTAAAAAAGGGGATTTCAAAATCGTTAATTATGTATTAATGAGTAATGAAGAGGGTGAACGCTGGGCTGTTATAACGCTTACTAACTTATCGTCGGGCAACCGCGAACTAAGTGAGGAGCATTTACTTGCACTCTTTGCTGACGGCAGCCGATTCATGCCAATGGAACTTAAACTCGGTTTTAAAGGCAACGAAACACAATCGCTTACAGTATCGTTTGCCGATTATAAATTTCCTATTTTAAGTGTGTATTCGAGCAACGATTTGTAACTATTATTAGTGCGATCATAATGCTTTAGGGTCTTGTTGCGTATTGTATTAAATGCCAATTTTGTAATTGGCAGGATCACCGAGATACTATTTGTGCTAGTAATATTTACCCAATCGAAAAGTATGGTCTTAAAAACAGAAGAACAAACTCCTATAATGGCAAAATAGTGTGCTGTTGGAGTTACTTTTCAGCTTGGTAATATAGCAAAGGTTTTTAAAGTATTGAGTATCTGCAAATTGAATGTATTCATTAGTCGGCTTTGAGCGATAAGCGGTCATTCAAGTGAGTCGTTATTAACTTAGTAAGAATAAGAGGAAACTTTCCCTTTTTTTACATAGCGAAATAACCTACAGCAAGCATAATATTTATAGCTGGTAATAACTTACACTATTTGCTATTAATATAAGTTCACAAAATAAGGACGTTTTCGCGCTAAAATAGGGAAAGTGTCCTTTGATAAAGATGTTAGATTACCACGCGGGATGGAACTGAACACTAATTATGAAACCTGAGATTGATTCGAATAAAATTGTGGTGTTCACGGGTGCTGGAATAAGCGCAGAAAGTGGTTTGCAAACATTTCGCGATTCAAATGGGCTGTGGAACGATTTTAGAGTTGAGGATGTGGCAACACCCGAAGCTTGGGCCTCGAACCCAGAACTGGTGCTACAGTTCTATAACGATAGGCGGAAGCAAGCTTTTGATGCCGCTCCTAATGCGGCACACGATGCTGTTACAAGGCTTGAAGAAAAATATGAAGTTATTGTTATTACTCAAAATGTTGATGATCTTCACGAGCGTTCTGGATCGACAAACGTAATTCATGTGCATGGGCAACTCAAGTATGCACGAAGTAGTAACAATGATTCGTTGCTTTACCTATATGATGAAGGAAAGCCTATCCAGGTTGGTGATGTATGTGATGAGGGAAGCCAGCTACGGCCTCATATAGTTTGGTTTGGGGAGAACATACAGAATTATGAGTTGGCAAGAAAACATCTCGTTACGGCTGGAAGAGTACTTGTTGTTGGCACCTCCCTGTCTGTATATCCGGCTGCTGGAATTCTTAAGAAGGCGAGGTTTAATGCAGAGAAAATCATTATTACCCGGCAAATAGACAAAAAACCTTCTGGTTATAAATTACTAAGAGGTAGTGCAACTACGTTGGTTCCTTCGGTTATAGGTGATTGGCTTAACGGGAAGAAGGTAATCTAATCGGGTAGCCGGAGGTCTCTAACCTCCAGCCCCCACACCACCCATCATGCGGGTCCGCAATGGGCGGTTCATCTCCCGTAATGAATATTGATCCAAATATCTTTCAATGACACTAAACCTTGTGATGCTAAAT
>NZ_PNDU01000249.1:0-14735 GCF_005886635.1 Pseudoalteromonas sp. S558
AGCAAGGGCGCGCATGCGAGTGCCGTACTCTATAGTCTTGTTGAAACAGCAAAGGCCAATGACCTTGTGGTGCATGATTATATTTCTACTTGCTTGCAGCACCTTGCTAATCAGCCAGATAACCTAGAGCCACTGTTACCTTGGGACATTAAGCAAAGCTAGACGCTTACGTTGAAAGTATGCATTGGACCTATATAACTTTTAAAGAAGATGAATCGAGAATACTAAAACAACAGGGGCCACTAGTGCTTAATATGATGCAAAAATAGCGACGGCACTTTTTAAACAAGGTACAGTTAAATCAGTGAGTATGGCGAGAATAAAAATGGCAGGGCTGAACTGTGACTATCACTCAACTCTATTAAATTTTGAGATTAAAATGCGCTAGTTGTGGTCATTTACCAAGCACAGGCTATTAAAATACTTATGATTTGAATCCAAGAAATATAAAATCGGCCCTAATAGGTATTAGGGCCGATTAATAAATCTCAGTAAGAACAGTCAATTAAACTACTTGCATACATTCTTACTATGAAATTGGTAAATATAATTTCTTCTTAAAATTTAAATGTTGCTTTAACATAATATTCACGCCCAGTTAAACGATGTACACGAATTAATGCACCGTTATCACCATTACTTACGTATGGTGGCTGTTTATCTGTGATGTTATTGATACCTAAGCTCAATACTAAATTTTCAAAGCTATAAAAACCACTGATATCATTATAAGCAACTGAACCTACGTGATTAGATAAAACGCCAACAGGTTTTGCATAATCATCAACATCACTTTGATATTGAAGAGTATGGGTAATACCCCAATCATCTTTAGAATAAGTTGTTCTGAAGTTCGCGCGAATATCATTGAATGCACCTCGCCCACCATTCGCAACATCTCCCCCATAGCCTCCGGCTAATTCGGTGGTTGCAAGACCTTCAGCTTCATTATGATCAAGCTCAATGACGTAAGTACCGTTTAGGTTGAATTTAAATTCTCCACCAAAAGCATCAAGTCCATATTTAAAATCAAAGTCAACGCCCTGAGAGTTAAATATGCCTAAATTTTGAGTTGACAACTCAACACCACTCAAGCTATCAGAAGAGTCACGTCGTTTTCCACCAACAGTTCCATAAGCAACAGGGCCTTTGATTTGATCACATAACGGCGACGAAAAGTCTTTACTATTGTAGCATTCACTGCCTATCGTCCCTATAGATAGCGAACCAATAATATCTGTAATCTCTATATCATAGAAATCTAAGGCAACACTAAAGTTTTCTATAAACTCAGGTGCCCATACAATACCTATATTTTTACTTGTTGATTTCTCTGGGCCTATATCAGGATTACCACCAACCCATGAACCTGATTGCTTGTTCGTTTGGGTCCAATTAGCAGGTAAGCCATCTGCAGCACAGTTAATCT
The DNA here is from genome assembly GCF_005886635.1 of Pseudoalteromonas sp. S558. Taxonomy (NCBI): domain Bacteria; kingdom Pseudomonadati; phylum Pseudomonadota; class Gammaproteobacteria; order Alteromonadales; family Pseudoalteromonadaceae; genus Pseudoalteromonas; species Pseudoalteromonas sp. S558. The sequence continues at coordinate 1,430 of NZ_PNDU01000249.1, forward strand.
TCAATTCTGCACTTGCATCTGGATTAGAGCCATACTGAACACATGGGTCTGTATAAGTAACAGCAGAGTTTGCACGAGGATCAAATAATGTACTCACACTTGGAGTCCTAAACCCTTCGGACAAGTTTGCACGTACTAGAAGTTCCGAGTTTGGACGCCATTCAATAGCATACTTTGTGGTAGTTTCTGCATCTTTTAATAGGCTTACATCAGTTCTACGTGCTGCAACCGTGAAATCTAATCGTTCAGCAAAAGGCATATCTGCTAATAGTGGAATATTTACTTCAGCATAATAAGCTGTAGTTGTGAAACCGCCGTCAGTACCCTCTGGAGCGACACCGTATATAGCACCTAATCCTGCAGCTCCATCTGGTACAGATGTATAGCTCGTTGTTAAATGTTCGTAACCCGCAGCCCAAGCTATAGTCCCAGCAGGTAGCTCAAAGCTAGTTTCTCCTGCTAAGTTAAACTGTAGCTGTGTATCTTCACTTCGGCTTGTTGAGCTCATTGGTACTATTATCCAATCTCTCATTTCTGCTGTTAATGTACCAGCTTGGAATGGGTCCCAAACAGCTGGACAGCTACTATTTGCAGAACACAACGCAGGGTCAACTAATGTGTTAGCTCTTTCTTGGTGGATTCTACCACCAATCTCTTCTGTTCTACGACGGCTATTATATGTGTAGCTAGTATCCCAATACCACCCATTGCTAAACTCGCCTTTAAAAGCTGTTGTTAGTAGATATTCTGTTATTGAAAACTCTGAAGTACGCCCTTCAGATTCAGTTAAACGGCGCTGTGCATTTACATCAGTTCCAAAAGTATTACCTGGATTGGCTTCTGGGACGGGCATACTCCAGAATGTACCTACAGGTGCTAATCTTGTTTTATTTAAACGATGTGTAAAAGAGGCTTCTGAAGAAAATTCTACTGTAGAGAAACCGCTATCAACCAATTCATAATTTGCTGCGCCAAAAAGGCTATATTTTTCTAACGGTTGGTAGATGATACTGGTATTAGCGTAGTTATACCTGTCACTACTTTCAATCGCTCGAGGTTTTCCATCCTCACCCTTAACGAAAGTCCCTCTAGTTCCTGGGATTGAAAATGATGCAGGAGAAGTTGTTGCTGAACCACCAGCACATACGACCTCCCCTTCTACACTACCATCTGCATTCGTTGTCGTAATATTTTCGTCTCGAACACATTTTGAGAAATCACGGTCTTCGCCATAGATAGCATCACGTTGTTCGTAACCACCTGAAAAGACAACATTACCTTTATCAGATTCAATACCCGTAATAAAAGATATGTTAGAGGTTTTTCCATCATTTTCACTGGTTTGTTGATGACGAAATTCAATCTCAGCTCCAGTATAATCGTTATTTGTAATAAAGTTTACAACACCAGCGATAGCATCCGAACCATAAATTGTAGATGCTCCATCACGTAAAACATCAACTCTTGCGATTGCAGCCATTGGGATAACGGAAATATCTCCACTGAAACGACGGCCATTAAGCAAAACTAAAGTACGAGAAGCACCTAAACCTCGAAGGTTCATAGACACAGTACCATTACCACCATTGTTAACATTACTACCGTATGAACCGCCACTAATAATTGGTAGCTGTTGAACAAACTGCTCTAGTGTTGGCGCACCTGTTGATTTTATGTCATCTAATGAGTAAGTAGTTACAGGGACAGCTGTTTCCATATCTGTACGGCTTATTCTTGAGCCTGTGACTTGAATGCGCTCTACTTTTTCAGCGCCTTCTGCTGCAGCCATTGAGTTTGCAGAAAAAACAGCCGTTGATGCTGTACCAAAAGCAATCGCTAAGCGAACTGCCTTTGAAATTTTATTGTTTAACATTAGATTCTCCCTAGAATACTTATTTATTATATATGCTTAATTTTTAATATTAATGCGCAACAAAACCCAGTTTAGTAAGGCTAAAAAGCCTTTATAAAGTTATAATAGGACTTTGTTGAGTGACGAATGATAGTACTAGTGAAACAATGAGGTCAACACATTATTAACTTTCGTACAGTAAAAATAACAAAAGACTTTTTTATTGCCTGTTTACATTAATTTATAAGTAATTGATTTAATATAAAAACCACAATCATCAATTTAATAACTGCAATCATCAAAAAATAAAACCCAATTAAAAACAAAGGCTTATTTTTTTGTGAAAGTTTGTAACAAAAGTTCAATTTAAAATATAGGAACATGGATATTTAGATTGACTTAAAAGGCATCTTTAAAGTAATCAAATTAAACAGTTATTATTTCTATCTATATAAAGTACAAAAATTAGCTTTACTATCAATCGAATAATGTTTTTTGCACATGTGAATCATCGATTGAACTCGTGATCATTTCTGCAATTGGCTCTAGTTGTTTGCGAACATAGATCTCATAGTTGAACTTGTTAAATGTATTATAGATTTCTGCACCTGTTAGTGTGTAAACGTATTCAATTATTTGCCCTCGTCTTACTTCGAAATCAGGGTTGTTAACTTTATGTTTTTTTATTGCTTGAACATGTGGAGGAATATTTTTGATGTAATCACTTAAGTTTTGTCCTAAGCGTTTTCGGTATATCAATTTATTATCAAACGCCCCTGTATGTAGTTTTTTTGTATAACTATCTATAATTACATGCAGTTGCTCTATGTTAAAGCTGTCGCTAAAAAGAGTTTTAAATAGCTCGGTTTGAAACTCTTGAGCAAGTTCGGTCCAATCACTGCGTACCGTTTCCATACCTTTGAAGATAAGTTCAGGCATACTGTTTTTAATGATTTGGCCTACATAACGTTTTTTTGAACCTGTTTTTTTACCTCTAATTGTGGGCATAAAAAATGGGCTGTAATGGGTTTCAAACTCAATTTCCAAATAGCTAGTAAGCCCAAAACGTTCTTTAATATCATGACTCCATTTATTATTAATATAGATCGTTAAATCTTTGCCTATTTGATTGCAACTCAGAGCACTTAACTGATCGTCAGCTTTTACAAAAATAGAATCTGTATCGCCATAAATTACTTCGTAACCTAACTTTTCAATCCACTTACGGGTTGTTTGCATAATTTCATGCCCACGTAATGTTATTGAACTCGATAATCTTGGATCATAAAATCGGCAGCCTTTAGAGCCAAGTACGCCGTATAAGCTGTTCATTATTATTTTTATAGCTTGTGATAACATTGGCTGATTTGTGTCTTTTGCCCTTTGCCGTGTATGTGTTAAATGCTTAATTAACGACGGTAAGTGGTGTTCATTTCGTGAGAAAACGGCTTCGTTAAACCCTTCAATTGCATTCTCAGGTGAATCTAATCCTTTAATGAGCCCAAGAGGGTCAATACAAAAAGTTCGCATGATTGAGGGATATAGGCTTTTAAAATCTAAAACAAGTATATTTTTATAAAGCCCAGGCACTGACTCCATTACATACCCACCGGGGCTTTCAAACGACAAACCGTGATCGCCTAAATTTGGCGCAACATACCCGCTGCGATGTAGTAATGGCAAATATAAGTTAGTAAATGCTGCAACAGAGCCCCCCATTCGTTCAAGCTCAAGCCCTGTTAGTTGAGTCCTCACTATTGCAAATTCAAAAAGTTGTAACTGAGTAAAAATCCGATTAACGAGAATGCAGTCTTGTCGGTTATAGGCGGCTAAACTCAATTTATCTTCGTTAAATTGGCGAATAATTTCGCTTAAACGATTATTCGCCTGAATTAACTTAGACTCGCCAAGTACCTTGTGAGAAATGTTCGCAAGTGAGTAATTGTCAAAGTGATAAGTGGCATTTTTTAAGGTATCAATGCCATCTATAACACTTCGCCCCGGTAACGACAGACGCGTATAGTGCCCTGTTGTTATATTTAAAGATTGCTGCTCTCTGCCAAAATTAAGCGTTATTCCCAGCGCCTCCGCTCTCGTGTTAAGAACGCTAAAATCAAATTCAATGACATTCCAACCAACAATAATGTCAGGATCATTATTATTGATATACTGCTGTAGCTTTTGTAGTAGATTAATCTCGTCAAAGCACCAATCTATATTAAATGGCTGATTATGCTGTTGAGGCTCACCAATCATCAAAACGGTATCAAGGCCATTTCCTACTAGTCCAACCGAAAACAATACGCCTTCACCATTGCACTCAATATCTAATGAGAGCGATGTCAGCGTGGGTGTATATTCAGGGCTCGCTTTTAATTTGGCATTATTAATTAAAATAAAACCATTTTTTTGAGACACATCCCCTGTAACCCATACGCCGCCTTTAATAAAACGTTCCATTAAAAAACGATCGCTGTGGCGTATATCGGCTTCGTATATACTTAAGTGCGGCTCAAGGAGTGTACGTGCTTTATAAAGGGTACTTACATCATTAAAATAACATCCTATACATGCAGCTCCACTAAAATGTTGCATGTCTACTACTTTAAAATTGGCGCTTAGGTTTGCCTTATTTAATGCAGCTTTGGCAAAGTCATGTTTTTCTTGAGGGATAAAAAACACAGCTTGTTGATCCTCAACGAGCACTTTAATAGGACCTTGCTCTGATACGAGCCAATAACACAAGGTGATCCCTCGTCTACTTTTTGACGAGTATTGTTGCCTTGATAAAATAAAGCCCTGATAGATTGCTTGTGTCAATGTACGATCCCACTTAATATATACACTGTAATTATATACATACTTTAGGTAAATCATCCCATGCTTTCTGACTCACTAAAAAAAACAATTAGGCAAGTACACCAGCATGTGGCTAATAACCTGACTGATTACCGCCCGCGAAGTAGCCAAAACTACCTTGTTGCCGAAATAGCAAAAACCCTTGCAGGCGACTATCACAAAAAACAACGTATATGTGTTATTGAAGCAGGCACCGGTACAGGTAAGTCTCTTGCCTACTGTTTAGGGGCATTGCCACTGGCCTTGGCACAAAAAAAGAAACTGGTTATTTCGACTGCAACCGTTGCACTTCAAGAGCAATTAATAGCAAAAGAGCTCCCGTTCTTTAAAAAGCATTCAGGGCTCGACTTCAAATTTGATTTAGTAAAAGGTCGTCATCGTTATATTTGCGCCCACAAACTACACAATGCTGTAAATGGTGATAGCCAAACACAGATGGACTTTATGCCAACGCTTACTTCACCCTTAAGCGCAATGGAAACCAAATGCTTAAATGAGCTATACAACGCGTATGTAAATAAAAAATGGCAAGGCGATAGAGACAGCTGGGCTGATACAGTTCCCGACAGAGTGTGGAATTTAATAGCCTGCGATAAACATTCGTGTCAGCGCCAAATGAAGGCCCATCAAACATGTCCGTTTCAGCTTGCTCGTAATCAATTGATGCAAATGGACGTACTGGTAATTAATCACTCATTACTACTTGCTGATTTAGATTTGGGTGGCGGTAAAATTTTACCAGAGCCCGACAACACCATTTATATTATTGATGAAGCGCACCATTTAGCACATATAACTCGCGATTTTTCATCTGCTGCTGCCACAATAAAAGGCACCATAGAGTGGCTTGATAAGCTCACTAAGTTTAGTGGAAAAATGGCTAAAATTTTAGTAGGCCAAAAAGCAATAGGGCAAAATTTTAAACTTTGCGACAGTATTAACGACGCTAATAAAGATTTAAAAGTAGTGCGTGATATTCTTGATAATGCCGACTTTGAATACTCAAAAGATGATACTTACCGCTTTGAGCACGGTGAAATTCCAGAGTCGCTGCACAGTAAAGCAAAAGACATAAGTGAAGCTACACAAGATGCCCTGCGCTGCTTAAACAAAATGCACGACACCCTTACGCAAGATGTAAGCGACGGCGATATAAAACCGTACGTTGCCGATCCAATATTAGGTGAAAGCGGGCAATATATTAACCGGTTAGAGCAACTAAACAAACTTTGGTTTAGTTACGCTAAAAAAGGTGAAGGTACGCCTCATGCGAGGTGGATAAAACGCCTTGAATACAAAAATCACCACGACCATCTATTAAGCGACTGCCCTATTGAAGTCGGTTATTATTTAAAAGATAAGTTATGGCGAGAATGCGCGGGCGCTGTTTTGTGCTCTGCTACATTAAGTGCACTCGGCTCGTTCGATCACTTTGCTTACGAAACCGGACTTGCTAAGGAAGAAGGCGTTAAATTTATTAAAGCACCTTCTCCTTTTGATTACCCAAAACAAGCCACTTTACGTATCCCAGTATCGAAAGTAGAACCAACTGATAAAGACTTTAGCGACCATTTAGCTCAAACATTACCAGAGTACCTAAATGATAAAAAAGCAAACCTCGTATTGTTTGCTTCCTACTGGCAAATGGACCACGTAACAAAGTTTCTTAGAACAAAAGGTTTTAACTTATTAGTTCAAGGTGAGATGTCGCGAGAAGCTTTACTAAAAGCACACACTAAAAATATAGACGAAGGCAAAGGCAGTATTTTATTCGGGACACAGAGCCTTTCAGAAGGGCTTGATTTACCTGGGAAATATTTAGAGAACCTAATAATTACCAAAATACCGTTTGCAGTACCGACTTCTCCAATAGAAGAAGCACAAGCAGAATTTGTACAAAGTAAAGGCGGAAATCCATTTTTAACGATTACCGTGCCCGACGCCGCAAAGAAATTGGTACAAAGCTGTGGTAGACTGCTGCGAAAAGAGAGTGATGAAGGCTGTATTACTATTCTCGATAGGCGCTTAGTTACCAAGCGATACGGCAAAGCCATGCTCGACACCCTACCACCTTTTAAAAGACAAATAGATTATTAATGTTTGAACTTGCACTCGATCCAACAACCTGGGCTGTTTTATGTGCTGTTGCACTTGCCGCAGGTTTTATAGACGCTATCGCCGGCGGCGGTGGTATGTTAACTGTGCCCGCTTTATTAACCGCTGGCCTACCTCCACATTTAACACTTGGGACCAATAAACTCGCTGCCAGCTTTGGTTCTTTAACGGCAAGTTATACCTATTACAAAAAAAACTTATTTAGTCCAAAGTTTTGGGCTGCCTCTATTATTGCTACCGCAATAGGCGCACTGCTAGGAACTGTTATTGTTGATCATTTAAGTATTGATTTTTTAAATAAGCTACTCCCGATTATTATTATTTTGGTTGCCGCTTATAGCTTATTTGGTAATTTAAGTACCACCGAAGGGGATGAGCTCCCTAAACTAAACAAAGCAATGAAAATAAAACAATGGCTACAGGGTTTAGCATTAGGTTTTTTTGATGGTTTAGCAGGGCCTGGCACGGGTACTTTTTGGACTGCCTCGAATGGCATGCTTTACAAAATGAACCTGCTACTCAATTGTGGTTTAGCGCGTTCAATGAACTTTGTTTCTAACTTTGTATCATTGATCACCTTTGTTGCTTTGGGCCATGTAAACTTTTTACTTGGCATAACAATGGGCTTTTTTATCATGCTAGGTGCATGGTTTGGCGCGCATTCAGCGATACGTTTTGGTAGTAAATTTATTCGTCCAGTTTTTAATACCATGGTTATACTTTTAGCGCTAAAACTAATTTACGAGGCTTATTTTTAATATGCATTCAATGGCTTTAGATAAACTACGTCATCAAATTGCAACGCTAAAACAGCAAGCCGAGCAATTTGATAAAGCTAAACTTTTTTCTAAAAACCGTTACATGCAAGCGCAACCTAGCTTATTTGATCGCGCCGTTTTTAGTACAAAAAGTATGAACTTAGCAGACTATGTAATTGAAATAGAAGACGAAGTATCAAGGTTACCGCCAAGCGAGCATCGCCACGCTTATACCTATGCACTTGAGCGTATAGCAACTCAAGTGCAAGCAATTTTTAACGTCATTAAATCAACGCCTATTTGGGTTAAAGAAAACAAAAGCCACTATAAACCACGCCCAAAACAAGCGGTTTACAAACAAGCTGTACAAAAAATCATGCAGTCGTCGCACGAACTTTACGACGAATTAAAACAAAACCATGAGTTTGAACGTCGTTTAGTGCTTATGATTGAAGAGCGAAAAATGCAAATGGATAAAGCGTCGCCTGCTAAAGCACAAAAGCTTAACCTTGAAATATTAAGTACACATGCTCGCTTAGGACGATGCAGAAAAGCAATTTCTGCAACCGAAGATAAAATACAACAAGTAGAAAAGCAACAGCTTCGTTAAAACACTTTTGTTATGGTGTTTAACTGCCAATTTTGCTCTGATCAAAGCATAGCTATATCAGCTATTCACTTTAAAAATCAGATAAAATTAACAACCTTCCGTATACCGAATAACAATTCAAAGCTGCTATCGATTTATGACTAACCTTGGTATAAACTCAATATCAACAGCATGGAATAAAAAAGAGTGATAGGAATATGCGATTACATGACGACATACACAATTACTACGAAAAAATTGTTCTTGAAGAAATAATAAAACTTAAACTTAGCGAGCAATATAACGAAGATGTAATGGCAGATTTTTGCTGTACTATATTAAATCAACTTCCTCCTCGATACATTCGTTATGATGTAGATATGGCATTTTACTTACCACAAACTGAGCGTTTACATATGGAAGAACGCGTTCAAACGGCAATTAATGTCGCTATTAACCAAATTTCAAAAAAGAAAGACCTAAATGAGCAATTCACTAAATCAAGCGCCTGAACATATTAAACTTGCAGTCGATTTGATCATGATTCTGGAGCAACATGATATTGCTCCAGAAGACATTCTTAAAGCACTCGAAATAATTAAAGATGATTTTGAAAAAAAACTGGCCGCGAATTAATTCTTATTCGATTACATAAACTAAGAGTAGTGCAACACCTTCAAATTTAATCCTATCAACTTTGATTAAAGCGCGACTAACTAACACTCTAAATTTTTTGGCTTATTTTTTAATATGCCAGTTCCGAATATGGCTTACACTATTTATAAACCCTGCTACTCTAAAAGCCAACTAACATAATTAATGTACTATCATGACCTTAGCAAGCTTACTGCGATTGTTTTTTCTGGCCGCTATTTGGGGCGCATCTTTTTTATTTATGCGAATGGCAGCCACTAGTTTAGGACCTGCGGTATTAATTGAGTTTAGAGTCGGCTTTGCTGCAGTTACTTTATTTATTGTTGCTTTGTATTTAAAGCGCCGCTTAGCGTTTATCCAACATAAAAAACACTTTTTTATTATAGGCGCGTTTAATTCTGCCCTGCCGTTTTTATTTTTTGCTTACGCAGCCCAAACAATTAGCGCATCCACACTCTCAATTTTAAACTCTACAACACCAATATGGGGTGTTGTAGTAGGAATTTTATGGACAAAAACAAAGCCCAATAAAAGTATGGTGCTTGGTTTACTACTTGGCTTAATAGGCGTTGCAATACTTGTTGGGCAAAATCATTTTGTATTAAATAGCCAATCCATCATAGCTATAGTAGCAGCATTAAGCGCATCACTTTGCTATGCCATTGCATCGCATTACACTAAAAATGCGCCTAAACTGGCCCCCTTCGATAACGCCCATGGCTCAATGTGGGCTTCAAGCTTTATGATACTGCCGCTTATCTTATTTATGCCAATACGAGAAATACCAAGCACCCACGTTATGCTAGGAGTACTCGCATTAGGGGTTATATGTACCGCACTTGCTTATATATTATTTTTTAAATTAATCGACGATATTGGCCCAACTTCTGCCCTCACGGTTACATTTTTAATTCCGTTGTTTGGCATTTTTTGGGGACATTTAATTTTAGATGAGAAAATAGGGTCCAATACATTACTAGGCGCACTGTTTGTAATTGTAGGCACTATGCTGGTTACTGGTTTCTTACCACGAAAAAAGTACTTAGCTAAACCGCTAAGTACTTAAAAGTTCGTACTACTTTTTACGTTAAGGTTTGCTGTTTATTCGTTGGTTTGAGATTGCTGAATAAGTAATAACAACTCAGCTGTGGCGGTTGCATCGGCAAGGGCGCGGTGATGGCTGGTTAAATTTAAATTAAAGTGTGATGAGAGATTACCCAGTGAATACGACTTCAGTCCTTTAAACGCTTTGCGCGATTCAACCACAGTACACATTTTTGGCATTTTAAAAAAGTGCCCTGCCATCTCGCATTCTTTTTTAATAAAACCATAGTCAAAATTAACGTTATGGGCCACAAAAATAGTGCCTGTGAGCTTATCTAACAGCGGCTGTACTATTTCGGCAAATACAGGAGCGTTATAAACCATACTGTCACTAATACCAGTTAAAGATGATATGAAGCCTGGTATATGTCGTTGTGGATTAATTAAGGTAGTCCAGCTATCAATTACTTTTCCGTGCTGCACTTTTACAAGGCCAATTTCGGTAATGCGGTTGCCGCCTTTCAAACCGCCAGTGGTTTCTATATCGACCACACTGTAAACACGGTTAGGGTCTACAAACCATTTAACCGCAGCAATATGTACTTCAAAGCCCACATTTTTTAAGTTATCGATGGTGGTTAGTTGGTTGCGCCTTAGTTTATCGCCTGGGGCTTTTACCTCTTCAAAATGTACTTGGCCATTATTAATTACCATTAAGTCAGGGTAGCCGTCTTTTAGCTGTGAATAATGCTTACTCATCTTCGTTAAATGAGTAATTAACGCCTTAATAGGGCTATTTAAAATAAGTGCTTCTAGCGGTTGTAGTAACTCATTATGCCACCTAAATAAGCCATTGGGTTGCTCAAAATATTGCGCTGCATTTTTACATACTAAATTAAGTAATGCTTGAGGTGTTTGGCACTGTGCTAAACGATTATTTATTTGTGTTTGCTGCGCTTCATAAAAGTTACCAAGCCTTAATACCTGCGGATAAATGTCAAATTCGTTACAAGGCGGATAAGGCGACTCTATAAATAGCTCGTGCCAAAATACTAATCCAAATAAACTTTGCCAAAGCGTGTTTTCGGTATTAAATACTTGCATACCTTGGTGAGTATAATAATCGTTTACGCCCTGCTCTACTTCACCTCGGTACAGTTCATCTATTTCGAGTACGCACTGTGTGTCGGCAAGCATGGCACTCAAACGCGAACGTGTTTTTTTATTAAATTTACGCATTAAAAAATCATCAGCAAAATACAGTAAATCATCAGTAAGTGGATTTTCGATAATGGCGTCTAATCGCGCTTTTACCCACTCTTTATTGTTAAGTCGGTATTGCTCTCTTATTTGAATTTCTTGTGCTTCACTATCATCCATGCAGGCTTCAAGTAAGCTAAAGGCAAGTTCGCTATCAACCCCTTTTAATTGTCGATAAAGCCTAACTAATAATTTATTTTTTAACGCAACCGCAATTACACCATGCGCGACTTGCAATAAAACCTGCGACGCTAAAGCAACATAGTCGTTTTCATCTGTTATATTTTTAAATGTTAATCGGCAGCGATTTAATAAATAGTTTGATTGCGCTTCATTAAGTGTTTCAAAGCGCGATAAACTCTCACTGTGCCCTTCACGTGTCGCGGTTAAGCCTAAATCTCGCATTACAAACCGGTTTTGATGATTCACATCACCACGACTGAGCTTACCTGCAAATAAAAACTCAAAATACTCGTAAAAATCACTGCGGCTGTTAATAACATACTGGCTATAAAGCGGGGCAAGCTCTTGTGGGCAATCTTTAAAAAATGCACATGCAATATCCACTAGCGCGCCTTTAGCAGCGCTCTTTTTAAAGCTTATTTGTTCTGGGTAACTACTTAGTAACTCAACCAAGGAAGGTTTCGTTAAATGTGTTAAAAGCTGTGCATAGTGCAGCTCGTTTGGCTCAAATAAAATACCGGCCGTTTTTAGCGTATAGATAGCCTGATGCGGTGACGCTATTTCTTCATAATTGAGCGACTGCGCCTGTACTAGATAAGGCTTTCGTGAATATACACGCGCCAACATACACTGGCTTTGCTCATCAAGCTGGTTAATTTTAGCAATAAACACTTCATGTTTGGGTTCAAGCAAGTGTATACACTTGCTGGATACAAACTCAATAAGCTCTCTAAAATGCGCTAAATAGTACTTTGCTGGTAATTCTTGTTTCATAATATCGCCACAACTGTATATAAAAACAGTATCCAGTATTTGCACTTATTATTCAATCTTAAAATTACTCTAATGGTGATTTACTATATCCGTTCGCCCTTTCGATATTGACGCTAAGTAGCGACTTAAAGTTATTGTACTTTAGGATCAATATAGGCTTTCAACTGATGCAGCAAGAAAAAGCTTAAAATAAATAGATGCTAGCTTATATAGCGACTCCGATTGCGCGCGATCGTTTATAATACATCAAAACTAACTCACTATTTTTCTATGAGCTCAGCTCTGTTGATTACTGTGTTATAAATAGCCATGCCTTTCTTACCTGTTTAACAAATCTGAAAGAATTTTTTCACAAGCCTACAAATTGGCGTACTGCACCTGTATTATTGAAAGCCTATGCAAATTTAACCACAAGCTAAGGTGCACAAATGCGTTTATTACATACCATGTTACGAGTTGCTGATTTGGACAAATCAATTGCGTTTTATACTCAAATATTGGGCATGAAAGAATTACGTCGCGCAGATAATGAAGAGTATCGTTACACCCTCGCGTTTGTAGGCTATGGGGATGAAAAAGATAACACAGTGCTGGAGCTAACCTACAACTGGGATACAAACAGCTACGACTTAGGCGATGCCTATGGTCATATTGCAATTGAGTTTGACGATATTTATAAAGCCTGTGCAGATATAAAAGCCGCAGGTGGTAATGTTAGCCGGGAGCCTGGCCCTGTAAAAGGTGGCACCACTGAAATTGCCTTTGTAAAAGACCCTGATGGCTATGCAATTGAGCTTATTCAGAAAAAAGATAACATGAATCGTTTCTAGATTAATATAAAAAGGTGCTCAAAGCACCTTTTAACGTAATTGACTGTCTTTACTACCACGTCGGTTAACCGTGCTAGCACCTGCTCTTTTGCGCTCAATAGTAGCTTGGCATTGAACACAATAGCGTACGCCAGGTAGTGCTAACCTTCGAGCTTGCGGAATTGCCTCATCACACTTTTCACATAACTCGGCACTCGCGCCTGATATCAAATTACTTCTTGCATATTGTACGGCGTCATTCACACTTGCATCTATTTGATCTTGAATTGCACCGTCTCGTGCCCACCCACTTGCCATAATGCCCTCTAATAATCACTAAATTTAAGATCATATTAGCAATTAAAAACTTTATTTTTGCTGAATAAACGGATTTTTGGATTTTTGGATT
>NZ_PNDU01000025.1:0-9794 GCF_005886635.1 Pseudoalteromonas sp. S558
GCATAAATCTTTGATCAATTTAACGAATTAAATTGTACTATAACGTCGTTAAAAATTTTTTATTTAGAACAACTAGATACAAAAATTTTTTGCCTAGTTCTAGCGTAATTTTCTCAACGTTAAATAGACCCCATATATAAGCAAATTGGTATAATTCATCCTACTGTAGTAAATTTTTATCTATAATAGTTGCATAAATAGGTAATCAACTAGTTAGAGCATTTGCACTAATTTATTGCTATGATGCACCAAAATTGTGAGAAACCTTAATTTAAAATCATAATTCATTGATATTATTGCAATTACTAACTGGTTCGATTTTTGCCTGCATTAGGCTACACCAATAATTAAATACTGGAAAACATGCAAACTCCTATTCGAGGCCTTCGCTCTTTTTGCTTTGCGGCAAAAAGTTTAAGCTTTAAGCACGCAGCCAATGAGCTGTATTTAACGCCGTCTGCGGTAAGCCATCAAATCAAACAGCTTGAAGAGCAACTTGGTATTGAGCTTTTTGTGCGTAAAACGCGTTCAATTAGCTTAACCACGGCTGGTAAAAACTTTTTTGATGCAGTGTCTCCTATTATTACTATGTTAGAGAGCACTATTAATGAATTTAGCCAGATGCAACAAAATACAAATTTAACAATTACTCTGCCAGAATTTTTTGCAAGCGAGCTACTCATGCCTAAATTAAGTGAGTGGACATCAGAGCATCCTAATATTAATTTACAAATGGATACGCTTAAAACACGCAAAGAGCTAACACGCCATAGTGATTTATCCATTGTTTTGTCCTCTAGTAAACCCACCGAAGGGTTAGCAACTGAGCTGTTTAATCTAGAATACATTCCTGCATGCAATAAGAAACTGCTCGATCAATGGAAAAATGATCATCGTCAAGCGCTTAACCAAGTACCGTTAATTTTACACAAAGCGCGTCCTTGGGCATGGCATCAATGGGCTGAAAAAGCGGGGATTGATGACTTTTCACCTACGCAAATTATTCAAATAGACAGTATGTTTGGTGTAGCGCGTGCGGCGCAACAAGGTATGGGGATTGCGCTTATTCCACTGCCAATTAGTCAAAGCTGGTTAGATGAGCAATGGCTGTATAAATTATTTGAACAGCCATTAACAACAAAAGATAAGTATTATTTAGTACAGCATGAATCGAATATGCCAAACCACCCTCTCGATTTATTTGCAAAGTGGGTTGTGAATACCTTTAGAAAAGTACAAGAATGATTTTGAGAGAGTAAAATCTTGCTGATAACAAGACAGAAATTGAGTTCCTTTATATCAGAATTTTTAATGCCGTGAGCGTCAGGTTTAATCCCTCAACTCATTAAGTATTATTGCTATAAACACCTTAAAAAATAAATTATATAAAAAAGCCTGATTTAAAATCAGGCTTAATTAACTGCTTAGTCTTTATCTCGCGGTACAAAGTCAAGCACCGTTGCATTAATACAATAGCGATCGCGTCCTCTTGGTCCTTCACCTGGGAATAAGTGGCCTAAGTGTATACCAGTGCTTTTTGAACGAAGCTCAATCCGTGTCATCCCCCAACTGCTGTCGTCATGTTGGGTAACATTGCTTTTTACAGGATGAGTAAACGACAACCAACCAGTGCCTGAATTAAACCTATCTCTCGTATCAAAAAGTGGTTCACCACTTAATTTGTCTACAAAAGTACCATCAGGTGTATTTTTAAACTCTTTGTACTCTTTACAATATGCTCTGTCTGTTCGCGCATCGAAAGCCACCTTGTAAGCATCACTGTTACCTAATTTGAACGCCCCCAGTGCTTTATAAAACTCTTCAGGTGTTGCATAACCTTGACGACCATATACTTCAACGCCATTTTCTAAAAACAAAATAGTCGGTGTTGCCCATGTGGCTGACTTAATAGTTAAATTATCAAGTTGATCAGCATGGCGGAATGTCATTGGGATAGTCCCTTTATAGTCATTTGCGACTGCTTTTTTGAATTTTTCACAGTATGGGCAGTATTCACGTGAATCTAAGACTACGATTTGCTTTCCTGCTAATAAAGCAGTGTTATCTACTTTTTCTACGGGTGTTTTATTAAAAACAACACCCGTAGAATGTTCTGGGCAATAGCCGTTTGGATTTTTTTCTAAATAATTTTGATGGTATTCTTCTGCCGATTCAAAACTTTGGAGCGGTTTAATAACCGTTTCAATGTTGCCGTAGCTCGCATCAGTTAAAAGCTGCTGATATTGCGATTTAACTTGCTCCGCTACTTTAGCTTGCGCATCGGTAGTCGTTAATACGATTGAACGATATTGCGTACCAATGTCGTTACCTTGGCGATTTTTTTGGGTTGGATCGTGGCTTTCAAAATAGTTTTTTAATAAATCTTCTGCCGAAATTATATTGCTGTTATACATAACTTGCACAACTTCAGCGTAATTATTTTCGTCAAAGCGACGAGACTGATCAGTAATATTTCTGTATGTTGCTTTAAAACCATTACCGTCTGCATAACCCGATTCAGCATCAATAACACCATTTAGCGCTTCGTAGCGTTTTTCTGCCCCCCAAAAGCAACCCGCTCCAAGCACAATGGTTTCTACATGCATAGTGGCTTCTACATCGCTGTGTTTTACTTTTTCCATTGATAAAGCAAAGCTGCCTGCGCTAAATATAATAGCTGCGCCTGATAAATATAATAAATGCTGGTGTTTCATAAGTTACCTCTGTACATGTGCGTACTCATTAAGACCTCCTTATCTTAATTTTCATTTCATCCTGATTACTTATTTAGTACGAAGCGTATTAAGTTTTGGTCCTAAATAAGTTAAATTCGATTAATTGAATATAAAACGACTCTTAAAGTAAGTTGGGCAATAAACATAACCACTTAGTCGCAATGGTGTAAATAAATTAATAAAACTGTGTTACGTTTAAATTATGTTGTACAAATAGGTTTATTTAATGAAGCCAACTCCTCATCTTTATGCATTAACAAACAGTAGTTTACTGTTTGATGCATCGCATTTAGACGCTAAAGATAGACTCTCTATTCAAAGGAAAATTTGGGCTTTAGCCAGCCACTGTAAAAGCACTGATGAATTTAGCGATTTGGTGCCAGCCATGAACTCGCTCACTCTCTATTTAAAATCAGATAAACACGTAAACAAGTGGTTACAAGTGCTACCTTCGCTGTGGAATGATATTAAAACGAGTACTTTTAAGGGGCAGCATCACTTAATCGAAACGACCTACAAGGGTGAGGATATTGATTACGTGGCTCGTTATCATAATTTAAGCGCTGATGAGGTTATTAATATTCATAGTAACACCAAGTACCACGTTTTATTTTTAGGCTTTCAGCCCGGTTTTGCTTACCTACATGGTTTAGAAGAGCAATTACATACACCAAGGCGTGATGAGCCACGTACTAGGGTTCCTAAAGGCTCTGTTGCAATAGGGGCTGCACAAACCGGAATTTACCCCGCAGATACCCCAGGTGGTTGGCACATAATAGGCCATACAGATACAGCCTTGTTTGATTCGACCTCTGAGCAACCTTGTTTAATTCAACCAGGCGATACGCTTGAATTTGTTCCGCTAGTTAATAAAGGAGCAACTCATGATTAAAGTACTCAAAAGTGGTGTATTACTTACAATTCAAGATTTTGGCCGTGAAGGCTACCGCCATTTAGGGGTAAGCAAAGCGGGCAGCTTAGACCCCTTTGCACAAATCATTGCTAATAGATTACTTAACAATAACGACAATGATGCCGTTTTAGAAATAACCGTTGGTTTGTGCGAGCTTGAGTTTAGCTGCGACACAGTAATTGCGCTTCATGGTTCCGATTTGCAAGCAACCCTTGACGGACAAGCAATTTACCCTGGTTGGACATTCGCAGTAAAAAACAAACAAGTACTGAGCTTTGCTACTGGTAGAGCCGGCTTAAGAGCTTATTTAGCAGTGAAAGGCGGTATACAAAATACTGAGGTTATGGGCTCTAAATCCACAGATTTAAACGCGTGTTTTGGTGGTATTGAAGGTAGAGCTCTCACCACTGGTGATGAAATACCTATTACTCCTTATTATGGAGAGTTTATAAAGGTAGGCGCAATGGCTCCCGCCCAGCGCAAGCTTATACGCCTTCACCCAAGCCCCCATGCTAACTTATTAGGCGAGCCTTTACTAAGCAACTTTGTATCTACCGCATTTAAAGTCAGTAGTAACAGTAACCGAATGGGCGTAAGGCTTGAGCATAAAAGTAGTTTGGTGCATTCGCACTGTTTGCCATCACTCGGGGTAAGCCCTGGGAGCATTCAACTACCACCTAATGGTGAACCTATTGTGCTACTTAACGATGGCCAAACCACTGGGGGGTATCCTCTTTTAGGGACTGTTATTGAAGCCGACTTACATCAATTTGCACAATTTAGACCTTTAGACACGGTTGAGTTTAAATATGTAACGTTTGAAGAAGCTGCAAAGGCAAAACAGAAACTTGACGGGCATCTACATCAATTGAGCCTTGCACTTAAAAATAACCTATAAAAATATTCTAAAAATAAATAGGAAAACTATGTTCGATTTAAATTATTGGCCGCTTATTGGCATTCCTGTTGTAGTAATCGGTTTTGCACTGCGCTTTAATCCGTTACTAGTGGTTACCTTTGCAGGACTTGCGACCGGCTGGGCAGTCAATCTTGATTTTATAAGTTTGCTGCAAACCTTTGGCGAAAAATTTATGAACTCGCGCCAATTAGCGAGCTTCATTTTAATTTTACCTATTATTGCACTACTTGAACGTTATGGATTACAACAACGTGCGCGCGACTGGATTTCACAAATTAAAACAGCCACCAGCGCACGTATACTTGCTCTTTATTTTATTGTTAGAGAATGCTCGGCTGCACTTGGTTTGCTCTCACTCGGCGGGCAAGCACAAACAGTTCGCCCTTTACTTGCACCTATGGCATTAGGGGCGGCTACAAATAAATATGGCGAATTGCCTAAACCCGTAAAAGATATGATCAGCGCCCATGCGGCGGCGGTTGATAACATTGCGGTATTTTTTGGTGAAGACATATTTATAGCCTTTGGTGCTGTTTTACTTATGGATGCATTTTTAAAAGAAAACGGCATAACGGGTATTGAGCCGCTACATATTGGTTTGTGGGCAATCCCTACTGCGCTGTGCGCCTTAGTTATTCACTTATTTAGACTAGCTCGACTCGAAAGTAAAATTGCAAAAGCGGTTCAAAAGTACAATGCACCGGAGCCCATACTATGAGTAAAGTAATTGATGCCGATGTATCGCACTCAAGCACAGCACTTGTGACCATTGAAAACATATACCTGCTTATTGGCATCATGGTGATGTTTTTAGTACTACGTACCCTGCAAGACAAAAACCACCCAAAAAGACTGACAACTGCCCTATTTTGGTTTTTGTTTGGCAGTAGTTTTTTATTTGGTGATTTTGCTATTGCAAATCTTGGTGCACAAACAACGTACCTAATAGTAGGTATTAGCGTATTACTCATCGCTTTATTAGCCGGTTTAAATTTAGTTTCCATGGGGAACTACTCTATTCCCAGTGAGCAGGAACAAAACCAAAGCGCTAAAAATCTAGGCAATAAGTTATTTATTCCCGCTTTAATGATCCCAATTGTTACCGTAGTCTTTACTGTACTATTTGATAATGTGGCTATAAATAATGTTTACTTACTTGATCAACGCCACTTAACACTTGCATCTTTAACCATTGCTTGTCTTTTTGCATTGCTTGTTGGCTGGAAAATAACCGGTGGTAGTCCTGTTCAAGCCGTAAGCGAATCACGTCGTTTGGTTGATTCTATTGGCTGGGCAGCCATTTTACCGCAAATGCTAGCCATGCTTGGTGGGGTATTCATTGTGGCGCAAACAGGCGACTCTATTAAAGAACTAGTTACTTTATTTATAGCTCCTGACAACCGTTTTATGCTGGTTGTTTTGTATTGTGTCGGTATGGCATTTTTTACCATGATTATGGGTAACGCGTTTGCTGCATTTCCGGTGATGACTGCGGGTATTGCGATGCCATTTTTAATTGAAGGTCATGGCGCAAGCCCTGCACCTTTAGTTGCGTTAGGTATGTATAGCGGCTATTGCGGTACGTTAATGACGCCTATGGCAGCCAATTTTAATATTATTCCTGCCGCTCTTTTAGACTTAAAAGATAAGTACCATGTAATAAAGGTGCAAATTCCGACGGCAGTTACCTTACTCGCCGTTAATATTATTTTAATGTATAGCTTGGTGTTTAATGACTAAATCAACTTCTACTATGGCGTGTGTATTAATAACCGGCTTTGCCCCTTTTGGTGGTGAAGCTATAAACCCTTCTTGGCAAGCAGTACAAAAACTTGATGAAACTATCATCATGAAACACAAAATATGCACGCTAGAACTTGCCTGTGAATTTAATACATCTATCAGCCAGCTTATAAACGCCATTGAATCGCACAATCCGGAGATTGTTTTGTGCATAGGTCAAGCTGGTGGGCGCAGCGAAATATCAATAGAGCGTATTGCAATAAACGTTGACGATGCACGTATTAAAGACAATGCAGGTAATCAACCTATCGATACACCAATAGAAAAAAATGGCCCTGATGCCTATTTTACAAACCTACCAATAAAGCGCATGTTACACGCATTGCACAACAGTAATATACCAGCTGCCATTTCGAATACGGCAGGCACGTATGTGTGTAATCACGTTATGTATGGTCTTATGCATTACATAAATGAGCACTGCGCTGTAATGAAAGGCGGCTTTGTGCATATTCCTTATTTACCCAGCCAAGCGGTGCACCACAGCGGTGCACCTAGTATGAATGAAGAAACCGTTATAGATGCGCTGAAAGTCATAGTAGCTCAAGCTTTGAACAATGAAAGTGATATTAAAGTAGCCGCTGGCACCACCCACTAGTCATTATGGTGCAGCTAATTCTAACTTGGTGCATAAATTATTCTTAATTAATTGTAAAAGCTATGTGACTTGAGTAAATATTTCTGATAAAACAAAGGTTCGCAGTGCAGCAAATTGGCTGTACTACACACATAATAGGAATGAGGAGTTACTATGTGTTCAATTTTTGGGGTATTAGATATTAAATCTGATCCCACTCAGTTGCGTACTCAAGCAATTGAAATGTCAAAACTGCTTAGACACCGAGGCCCAGATTGGTCTGGTGTATATGCATCTGAAAAAGCTATTTTAGTGCATGAGCGTTTAGCTATTGTTGGAGTATCAAGCGGTGCACAGCCTTTATACAATCCAGAAAAAACACATATTTTAGCCGTTAATGGCGAGATTTATAATCATAAAGAACTTGCAGCAGAGCTAGATGTTGATTTTACTTTTCAAACTCAATCAGACTGTGAAGTTATTTTAGCGCTGTACAAACAAAAAGGGCCTGACTTTTTAGATGACTTAAATGGCATTTTTGCATTTTGTTTATACGACGAAGAAAATGACGCTTACTTAATTGGCCGTGATCATATTGGTATTATCCCGCTTTACACCGGTCACGACGAGCACGGTAACTTTTACGTTGCTTCTGAGCTAAAAGCACTTTCTCCAATTTGTAAGCATATTGAAGAATTTCCACCAGGGCATTACCTGTACAGCAAAGATGGCAAAATGACGCCTTATTACAAGCGTGATTGGGAAACATTTGATGCAGTTAAAGATAATAGCGCAGAAGCCCAAGACGTTAAAGATGCATTAGAAGCGGCTGTTAAACGCCAGCTAATGTGTGACGTGCCTTACGGTGTATTACTTTCTGGTGGTTTAGACTCATCAGTTATCTCTGCTATTACTCAGCGCTTTGCTGCCAAACGTATTGAAGATAACGATGAAAGCGATGCATGGTGGCCTAAGCTACATTCTTTTTCAGTGGGCCTTGAAGGCTCACCTGATTTAGCCGCTGCACAAAAAGTAGCGGACATGATCGGGACTATTCACCACCCTATTATTTTTACCATTCAAGAAGGTATTGATGCACTGCGTGAAGTGATTTACCACATTGAAACGTACGATGTAACAACGATTCGTGCCTCTACACCTATGTACTTAATGGCTCGCCAAATTAAAGCGATGGGCATTAAAATGGTGTTGTCGGGCGAAGGTGCTGATGAGCTATTTGGTGGCTACTTATACTTCCATAAAGCACCTAACGCACAAGAGTTTCATGAAGAGCTAAACCGTAAAGTATCAAAACTGCATTTGTTTGACTGCTTACGTGCTAATAAATCAATGGCGGCATGGGGCGTAGAAGCACGTGTACCGTTTCTTGATAAAGAATTTGTTGATGTTGCTATGCGTATCAACCCTGAAGCTAAAATGTGTAAAGATGGCAAAATTGAAAAACACATTTTACGTGAAGGCTTTGAAGGTTACTTACCTGATGAAGTGCTATGGCGTCAAAAAGAGCAGTTTTCAGATGGTGTTGGTTACAGCTGGATTGATACGTTAAAAGAGTTTGTAAACGAGCAAGTAAGCGATCAAGAGCTTGCAAATGCAAAATTTAAATACCCTATTAATACACCAGATTCAAAAGAAGCTTACTACTACCGTACTATTTTTGAATCGCATTTCCCTGGTGATGCATCCGCTAAATGTGTACCGCATGGTAAATCGGTAGCGTGTTCGACTCCAGAAGCACTGGCATGGGACGCATCGTTTCAAAACAATGCCGATCCATCAGGTCGTGCTGCGGGCGTTCATAACGACGCATATGCAAGCAAAGGTTAATACTCTTTGCTTAGCGAAGCGTAAGCCTAAATGGCTTACGCTTCGCTTTATAGAGTTCACTTCCACCGAATCTGTTTTTTATAGCTCTGCAAATAACTTAAAAGGCTCAAGCGCTTTAATTGTTATTTATAAAAATGGGTTAACATCAAAAACAATGCAATATATTGCATCACAATCAATTCACCCTGCTACCGTATTTTTAAATCACAATGAGATAACTAAACTGCATTGTAAAATTCGCTGGTTTAACCGAACAAGTGAAATTAAACGCTGCGGACATGGTACTTTAGCAGCCGCTAATTTTTTGATAAACCACTTTGGTTATTGCCCTAAAGCGTTCATCTCGATGAGTCATGAGCGTTTTACTATAAGAGTAAAAAAACAACGCGCTCAGCTGTTACTAAAAAGCATAGAGCCTAAAAAAAGCGAATTTGCTGAAAGTGAGTTAAAAAGTGTGTTTTCATCAGCAATAAAAGTAGCCTACAGTACCGATGATAAAAACGGTTATACCGTCGTGCTATTTAATGAAGAATTTAATAAAGAATTTGAAAAAGACGATTTAAAAAGCTTACACGTTGATTTTAAAGCTTTGAGTAAACTCCACAAAAATGCAGTAATTGCCCTTAGTATAAAAAATAAAGACAAGAAAAATGCCATAGCGCATTTTAGATACTTTGCACCTCAGTTTGGTGTAAATGAAGACAGTGCTACAGGCTCTGCGGTATCTGTTATTGCCCCCCTGCTATTTAGACTACATGGTTTAAATAAAGCTAAGCTTATACAGCAATCAAATAATGGCGCATTGCTAAACTATGAGTTTAACAATGCCCAAGTTGTCATTTACTAGGGCGTGTTGATCATTGCGAATTGAAATTTGTTCAATCTAGGGGCGATTAAATCGCGGCGCGAGGTTTGTAACCTAGTGGGCTAAGTAAAAATCGAGCAACAAAGAGTTTATCGCCCCTAGGCAGAACCCGAAGGGCAGCACATGTTTGGGAT
>NZ_PNDU01000250.1:0-2320 GCF_005886635.1 Pseudoalteromonas sp. S558
GCCTGAAAAATGGTCTTCACCGCATAAAAATGCACGCCGAACACAACGCGAGATACAGTGGTAATACTTTGTATCAACCAAACTTACTTGACGCTTTCTTGCTATAGCCATAAGACACCCTGCTGTTTTTGCACTAAACAAAGCCTAGTACTTAGTTCGCCAAACAGCAAAATTTGGGTGGGTGTCTAGTTTATTTTAGGTGGGTGTCTAGTTTATTTTAACTTTTTCTTAGTTCGCCAAACAGCAAAAATTAGGGTGGGTGTCTAGTTTATTCTTACCAAAAAAGCCAAAACCCGTTGCATGATTTAGCACGTGTTCAGCCACAGTACCTGAAATTCCAGTAAAAGCAGATTTTTTTGAATCAAACACAAAGTGCTTACTTATTATTCTACTCGGCTCTATGTTTGATGAGCTCTTTGATACTGCTGCAATACTGTCATATGCAAATTCAGCTAATTGTGCAGCTACATTTGGCGATAAAATATTCATGTAAATTCCTTTTTTATTTAAAAATCTTTAAAATAATCTTCGCTATCTTCTATCTCATAAATTTCAAAATCATGTTCCCATCTACAAATACTTGAACCATCAAACTCCAAATTTGGATTTTCATGATTAGGAAAAACAAAGTTTACTTCTGTAGAATCTAAATCAGCATTTAAACTGCTCAGCTTTTGTTTGTATTCACTAGGCTCACTTATTCCGCTTAGCTTAGAACCCCAAAGCTTGTATTTTTTATCAGCATATACAGCCGTAATAGTTTGATAAGTAACCTCATGCGAGAACATATCACCGGGTATTTTTGATTCAATAACGACTTCAGGTAAATAAAATAAACCATCAGGAGCTGTTGTTACCTGATCTTCTTTTTCAACTTTGTGTGCAAATTCCAGGGTGCGATTTATTAAAACACCTTCAACGGGATTGCCATTTAAAGTAATAATCCCTTTAACTTCAGAGCACATATGTACGTCATATTTTTTTATTAAACCAAACATAGTGGTTTTAACCTCTGCTTTTATAATTGAAGCCTAAAATTAGTCTTCAATTATGTCCATTATTTCATCGTAATCGACATCAACTAGCTCTGGATCAGGTGTACCCGTAACTAAAAAAGATAAAAAGTCAGTGAAAGTATTAAATTTAGACACTTCTTGTCCGTAAGTTTCCGTTAAAAATAGCCCAACTTCACCAGCACGATCCGACTCTTGCGAAAATAAAAAATAATAGCCACCACCATCATAAGAGTTAATAACCACCCCATGCTCGGGTACTGATTGATATTCATCTTTGTTATCATACGTCTGATGATAATATTCAGTTGCTCCAATCACATCATCCTCTTCATAATCTTCATAATCTTCATCCAAAGGAACAAGACCCTGTACACTGTCTCCAAACCAAAAACAAAATCCATATTGTTCTAAAAAAAATCTATAAGGTTCAGGTAAAGTTATTTTAAACTTCTCTTCTAAACCCTTAATCTGTTCCCGAGGTGCACCGCCTTTTCTACAACTAAAGTTTTCTATTTGTTGAGCCTGTGCCATTATGTTAGTTATTTCGTTACTCATCTTATTCCTCAAACTTTTAATTTTGTATTTAAATATAAAACGATTAAACTATTTCTGAACCTAAATTAGGTCCTAAGCCGTTTTCGTCATACGGTTCATCACCTTCCTCATACCAATGAAGTTTTTTGTTTTCTCTACTATGGAAGTCTTCCGTTAATAGTTCTAAGTTATCTAAATCATTTGGGTTTTCATTAGGATCACACCTAAAAATAGGCTTTTTATGGTGAACATTGTACTTTTTAGGTACTTGACCTGTTACTTTCATACGATTTAATTGCTTTGGTGTAAAGTGATTATGCGCTTCATGGTTATCATCATTCAGTGCATCTGAAGCATACTTTTTGATATATTCTTTTCGCTGAACTGGAAACGCCTTTCTTGCCTCATCAACTTCTCCAACTGTACGTTTATGGTACTTCGTTGGTTTTGAATCTGGGTTAATCTTGACCTTTTCACCGTTAACTTTATGTTGATTTGCAAATTCATCAATACTTATAGTTACAGGAGTCATTTCACCTGACTTATTAACTTTATTCAGTGTAATGAGATTATTTTCTTCATCAAGACCCGTTATGTCATATATGTGTTCTTTACGATAGTTATCTTTCCCAGGTGAATATTTAATCGTAGATATATCTTGATTATCAATTGGTACAACTAAACTAGACAGCCACTCTAATTTAGAGTGGCAAAGCTGTGCCTAAATTTACTTTTTTAGGTCAATAATTAATGTTTTACGACTACGTATC
>NZ_PNDU01000251.1:0-2955 GCF_005886635.1 Pseudoalteromonas sp. S558
ATAGTTCTACAGAATTATCTTTTACTACTTCAATCTCTTTTATTACTTCAATCTCTTTTATTACTTCAATCTCTTTTATTACTTCAATCTCTTTTATTACTTCAATCTCTTTTATTACTTCAACTTCTTTTTCAGTTGAACAACCGATAATAAGTAAAAAAAAAAGTATGGATGAAATCCTTATCATTATATAAATCTTGTAAATTAACTAAAAGGGGAACTAACCTTATCAGAATTTTTAATTTATAAAAATAAAAATAATATTTCAAAAGAGAAAATGGTAGTTTAAAGTGACAGTATTCGATCATGATTTGCAGGCTCACGTAATCAACAATAGTATTTATATAAATGTATGATAAGGTTTATGTTTACTTATTGACCTCAGATAACACATGAAAAAATCGCTACTTTTTTTATTAATTATTATTATCTCTTCAGTGGTGAGTATTCAGTTATTTATTATTCCGCAATTTGAAAACAAGGTAAGGCATCCCACTGAGAGATGGGCGTTGGAGTTTTTAACGTCGGGCTCTACCGATTTACTTGCCGAGCAACTTCAAGGTATACCTAAAAACGACAGATTAGCTTATTTAAATAATATACAGGCTAATTTTGGCTTTGCGCTTTCTTTACAAGCATATAATCAACGTGATTTTTCGAGCGAGCAAAATACCTTACTTACAGAAAATAAAATTGTAGGGGATCCGTTTGCTGATTTAGTTTATCGAAAAATTGATGACAATCAGCTTTTAGTGATTGTTAAACCAAACTCTGTGCCTAAGCACCTCGTAAATGAAGCACAGCGCTGGATGATGGGCACTTTTTATTTACTTAATAATACGTTGATACAGTATCCTGAAAAAGAGTGGCCGCAGATTATTGATTCGCTAAGCCATGAATTTGCATATCCCGTGTTGCTCAAAACCTTGAGTGAATTAGATTACACACCACAGCAAATGGCTGAATTAGAACAGGGTGTAATGATTTCAATATCATCCGACGATTCTGATTTTATAGGGTATCCCGCCGATATAGTGATGCAACGTATTGGCAATAGCGATAAGATTATTGTGCTAGGCCCATTTAGCCCTGAGCTCAAAAGTAAAGTTGTGTATATGTTGAGTGTGTTTTATTTTATATTCGGCTTTTTTTTACTAATCCCAATTATTATCTGGTTAATTCCTGGGTGGCGTTCTATGCGCTCCCTTAACAAGGTTGCGGCGCTGCTTGGACAAGGTAAATTTGAAACGCGAGCTAAGCTTATTCGTTTTAGTCATTTAAATAACTTATCTAAAACATTTAATATAATGGCCGAAAAAATACAGCGTTTAATTTCTTCACATAAAAATTTGGTTAATGCGGTGTCGCATGAGTTACGCACACCTATTGCGCGTATCGAATTTAACTTAGAATTACTTCGTGGCAGTACAAAAAACGACTATCAGGTAGGGCAGTTAGATCGTATTGAAATGTCGCTAAATGAATTGAATTTACTTGTGTCTGAAATGCTTACCCACGCTCGCTTTGATAGAGAAGCCCCCACATTAGCATTAGAAACCGTTGAGCTTAATCAATGGATAAAACAAGAGCTAATTGTTTGGCAAGAAGCAAACCCAAAAAAAACAATTACGTTACTTGAGAATGCTGAGTGTGAAGCACTGCTTGATAAATTTTATATGAGCCGAGCTTTAAGTAATTTGATTCGAAATGCGATTGCTTATGGGCAAGACGTTATTCAGGTAAGCTATAAAAAAGTAGGAAAAGGTTGGTTAATATATGTAGAGGATGACGGCGATGGCGTTGCTAACTCAGCTCGAAGAAAGGTATTTGAGGCATTTTACAGAGAAGATGAAAGTCGTAATTTACAAACAGGCGGAACCGGTTTAGGCCTTGCTATTGTGAAGCAAATATTAGATTGGCATGGCGGTGAGGCGAGTGTTGATGAGTCTTCTTTGGGTGGCGCACGTTTTATTTTGCACTGGCCTACTAACATGTAAGTCACGGATAGGTTTGCAATTAGTTAAAATGATTAGACACATAACTCTGCTTAGTAAGAGATCAATCTTATAATCGTTAAATAGACCCCATACATAAGCCGATAGGTATGACATGGAATACGTTATGAAACCAAAAATTTTAGTTGTAGAAGACGATTTGCCGTTGGCAGAGTCTATTGATGAGTATTTAACGCTTGAAGGGTATGAGGTTAAAATAGCGGCTAATGGGGAGGATGCGGTTACAACTATTTTACAGTGGCAACCTGCATTAGTTATTTTGGATGTTATGTTGCCCAAAAAAGATGGCTTAACGGTGTGTCGTGAGGTTAGGTCTTTGTACAATGGTTATATTGTGATGTTTACCGCACGAGAAGAGGAAATTGATCAAATTGTTGGACTCGAAATTGGCGCAGATGACTACTTACTCAAACCGGTAAAACCTCGTTTATTACTTGCTAAAATTAAAGCGTTTTTAAGGCGTGAGCAACCTATGCAAGCTGCTGGGATAAACACGCAAGCTAAAGGCTTTATAAGCTTTGGAGAACTCGTTATTGCATCCCACAATAGAACGGTTACGTTAGGTGGTTTGCCAGTGCAACTTACCGATGGTGAATACGACCTTTTAATACTGCTGGCTAAAAATGCTGGCACGGTTTTGTCTCGTAATAGTATTGTTGAACAGTTAAAAGGTTATCATTATGACGGTATTGAACGCGGTATAGATAATCATATTAGTCAGTTACGCAAAAAATTGGGCGATGATGCGCGTAATTCTTTAAAAATTAAAACGGTACGCTCAAAAGGGTATTTGTTTGTTGTAAGTGCATGGTAGATTAGTTATTGAATACTATTGGGTTTATATTCTCGAAAAATAGTATTCAATAACTTGCTATACGATACTAGGGCGTGTTGACCTTTCGTGATTGAATTTTGCAGTTGACTGTTTGGTATTTAGGCA
>NZ_PNDU01000252.1:0-378 GCF_005886635.1 Pseudoalteromonas sp. S558
ATGGTGAAATACCTGACTCGATAGACTCTGCCTTGCCTAAATACCAAACAGTCTGCCACAAAGCTAATCAGGAAAGGTCAACACGCCCTAGTAGCGCATAAGTTTATGCTGTTTGCTTTTAAGGTTGTTTGCTCTCGAGGTATAGATCGCTTTACTGTTTCGAGTTTTATAAAGCTAATGGCCTACTTTACTGGTTGGTATCATAAGTCTATAGCGCTTAAGTGTATTCATTAGCATTAGGTACTGTGTGTCACTTAGGATTACATGCCTAGTTTATTTGAGCGGTTATAGGACTGGATTTAGAGATCTTATATTACGCTTGGCAATAGGTATAAAAAGCCGTTACTAAACTATCACACAACGATATTATTAGGTAGG
>NZ_PNDU01000253.1:0-823 GCF_005886635.1 Pseudoalteromonas sp. S558
GCATCGGTATCCATTAAATGGTAATCAAGACTTCCTTCTAGCTTATACCAAGCGTCTAAATAAGCCTTTACTAAGATAGGACGTTGTACTGGCTCACTTTCAATAACGTTATAGAGCTTGCTAAACCGTCTTTTAAAAAGTAATTCTTTGGATACTTCGCGTTCAACATCCCCCATTTCAACTGCAATACTATCAAATAATAAATCAAGACCTTGATTAGCAATTAAAGCCAACATATTCAGGTAATACTCTTTTCCCATATCTAGGCAGTAAGCAAAACTTAGCCATTTTAAAAAATTTTCTAAATAATCTTCACGTATTTCTTCCCAACCTACACGCTCAGCCTGCTCGCTATCTGGTAAGGCATCGGCATAGTTTTTTTGCCATTGGCGATACTCTAGCGTATTTAGAAGATCAGGTTTTAAAGATAATAATTCATCACCACGTGAATATTTTTGGTGTAACAAGTAAATAGAGTCACTGACTAGCCTAAATGCACCTTTCATTTTGACTTCAATTGAATCAGTATCATCAAATTTAACGTCCCTAACATCTTCTTCAATACATTCTTTTTTAAACGCTATACGTTCATCATAATATGCTTTATTTTTTAAAGTATCTCGTAACATGCTTTGTTCTCTTATGTCATCAGCTTGTTTCAGTTTTCATAAAAAATTCTAGTCATTATTTAAGTATGTAATCCTTCAATATAAGATGCACACACTAAACCCTCTTTACTTTTGAGTTAGATATAATTTAACCCACCAATGGTGCAGTTTTCGGCTTTAGTGCACTCTATATCACAATACTCAACGTCAACCAC
>NZ_PNDU01000254.1:0-1004 GCF_005886635.1 Pseudoalteromonas sp. S558
ATATAGCTTAACGACTAAAGCAGCTTCCCAACACAAGTAACCTATATATGCATCAGTATCCATTAAATGGTAATCTGGGCTTCCTTCTAGCTTATACCAAGCCTCTAAATAAGCCTTTACTAAGTTAGGACGTTGTTCTGGCTCACTTTCAATAACTTTATAAAGCTTGCTAAACCGCTTTTTAAAAAGTAATTCTTTGGATACCTGGCGTTCAACATCACCCATTTCAACTGCTATACTATCAAATAATGAATCAAGACCTTGATTAGCAATTAAAGACAACATATTCAGGTAATACTCTTTTCCCATATCTAGGCAGTAAGCAAAACTTATCCATTTTAAGAAGTCTTCTAAATAGTCTTCACGTATTTCCTCCCAACCTACACGCTCAGCCTGCTCACTATCAGGTAAGGCATCAGCATAGTTTTTTTGCCATTGCCGGTACTCTAGCATTTTTAGAAGATCAGGTTTTAAAGACGATAATTCATCACCACGTGAATATTTCTGATGTAATAACTCAATCGAGTAATATACTATCCTAAATGATTGCTTCATTTTAACTTCATCACTAAACTTACCGACAGTATCTAATTTTTTAATCCTTTTTTTTATGGCATTAGTAGTAAAATTTATTTGTTCTTCATAGTATGCTGATTTTTTTAATTTATCTCGTAACATAGCTTCTCTCTTACAATCCAAAGGGGTTGCCAACAACTTGAGCATTTTTACCCAATTCTTTAACAATTAAGCTTCCATCAGGTTTATTATGGATCAGTAATTTTTGAACAGCTCCATCTTCGTCTTCCAGCGATTCCAAAATATTATCTCTCTCGATTTTGCTCAACCCTGCTTTTTTTAGCCGCTTATCGGTAACCCAAGGGTCAGACATTTGTTTACCATCACTAGTTTTACCTAGGCGAGCTTTATTATATTTAGCCTCAGTAATAACATGATCAGGAACTAAACTAGACAGCCACTCTAATTTAGCAAGCAAAGCTGTGTCA
>NZ_PNDU01000255.1:0-923 GCF_005886635.1 Pseudoalteromonas sp. S558
AGTTATCTTGCCAATGTACTAAATCTTTTGGGTAGTATTCATGATCGATAAAACTGCTATCGTCAATATCATATAGCTTAACGACTAAAGCGGCTTCCCAACACCAATAGCCTATATATGCATCAGTATCCATCAAATGGTAATCAGGGCTTCCTTCTAGTTTATACCAAGCATCTAAATAAGCCTTTACTAAGGTAGGACGTTGTTCTGGTTCACTTTCTATAACTTTATAGAGCTTGCTAAACCGCTTTTTAAAAAGCAACTCTTTGGATACTTCGCGTTCAATATCCCCAATTTCAACTGCTATACTATCAAATAATGAATCAAGACCTTGATTAGCAATTAAAGCCAACATATTCAGATAATACTCTTTTCCCATATCTAGGCAGTAAGCAAAACTTAGCCATTTCAAAAAGTCTTCTAAATAATCTTCACGTATTTCTTCCCAACCTACACGCTCAGCCTGCTCACTATCTGGTAAGGCATCGGCATAGTTTTTTTGCCATTGGCGGTATTCTAGTGTTT
This sequence comes from Pseudoalteromonas sp. S558, assembly GCF_005886635.1. Taxonomy (NCBI): domain Bacteria; kingdom Pseudomonadati; phylum Pseudomonadota; class Gammaproteobacteria; order Alteromonadales; family Pseudoalteromonadaceae; genus Pseudoalteromonas; species Pseudoalteromonas sp. S558. The sequence goes on from NZ_PNDU01000255.1 coordinate 526, forward strand.
TTAGAAGATCTGGTTTTAAAGATGATAAATCATCACCACGTGAATATTTTTGGTGTAATAAATACATAGAGTCACTGACTAGCCGAAAAGCATTTCTCATTTTTACGTCATCAGTGAATTTTCCATCTGATTCAATTTTACCTACCTTTTTTTTAATAGCTTTTGACCTGAATTCAATTCTATCGTTATAGTAATCTTTTGTTTTTAAATGCTCTCTTAACATTTTAACTCTCTTGTAATGTAATTTATTTTCTTATGATTTTCGCATCTTTATCCAACTTATTAACCACTAAGCTGTTATTTTTTTTATTTCGTACGGTAATCCTCCCTAAAAATAATAGATGCCAAATGTAGAATTTTCTCTTATTGTAAACACAGGAGAAAATTATGAAAAAAGC
>NZ_PNDU01000256.1:0-9281 GCF_005886635.1 Pseudoalteromonas sp. S558
AGTCATGAGGGCCTTTTTCTGTTGTCATGTGACTACCATTATTTTTAGTTTCAAGTTCATGGTTTTTAGCAAGCGCGATCCATCGTTGCAAGGTTGAATAACCGATACCTAAATCAAGCGCAACATCTTCTAAGCGAACATCATCACATTGAGATAATGCTTTTTCAACAGCTTGAACTTTAAATTCTTGTGTAAATCGACGTCTCATTTTATCTGCCTCTATTAAAGTTAGAAGTGACAACTATCCTGACACAGGGGGAAAACGTTTTGAAAGCATCGCTCTATCCCATAATGACATCGCTTTTGCCTTCATATTTTTGCGAACCGTCGTAATGATCTTTACCCCTTTATCGAGCAAATCAGCTTCTAAAGCCTTGCTTAAATATCCTTTGTCACCGTATAGTTTATCCGTCAGGCAGCTCGCTAATTCACGGACTGGTTGAGTATCATGTACATTTCTTGTTGTCACTTTCGCAGCAACAATTTCACCATGATGATTAACGACTAAATGCAGCTTGAAGCCATAAAACCATCCCATCGTTCCTTTTCCTCGCTGGGCTATTCCATCAAAGGTTTTGTGTCTTGGAATACGAATATTGTGGCACACCTTAATAGATGTAGAGTCAATGAATTCAGCGCCTGTGGGTTTACCTTTAAGTGAAGTGAGATAGGCGCACATTGGCACAATTACTCTCGGCATAACAGCTAAAAATCGTGTGTAACTGAATAAGTTAGGAAATTCACTTTTGTACATAAGTGATACGTAACCAAGGTAGTAATTTTTGAAATCACGATGATGTGACATGTGAAAACTAATAACAATAGTCATAATTTCACTGGTCGTCATACGGCCTGCTCGCTGACGTTTTTGGGTGCCATCTTCGAGTAATTATTTTTTCCATTGGGGTATAAATACGTTGCAAAAATCATCAACATCGCAAAACAATTCAACTAATTTAATCATGCCTGTTCCTTGTTTATCCAATCGTTCTTGGTCGAAAGATCGGATCTCGGAACAGGCATTTAGTTCAATTTCTTAAACGAGATTCAGGTTAGTTAATCAATATTTTTTATCTTCACGCTAAAAATATCTCGTTTGTGCGTTTTTAAAAAAAGGCATATAAAGCACATGTCGCTTAAGCAATTTAAGCGCTAACTCGTACAGTAGGTACCTGTTAAAGCACCCATCATATTAAGTGATACGCGCAATGCCCACTTAGTACGATGGGTGTTTCTATTTATAATGCTTAGTATTTTACTAAGCATGCTTTTTATATTTTGACTTAACTAGGAAAAGTCGTGTTTAAAACCTTAATTGTGGTTGATAACAACGAGCAAACGCTTGCTCAATCGTTCGAAAATGTAATTACGTTTAATTGTTATTTACGTGATTACCCAAAACAAAATGAGCCAAAAACACGCATTATTAATCTGTGCGACTCAAGCCAATATTTGAGCAAAGGTTACTATTGTTCATTACTTGCAGAGGCGCGCAAGCACCAAGTTTTACCCAGTGTAAAAACCATTAATGCACTTCGTAGTGGCCTAGCTCCTATGTTAAATGTGGGCCAAATAGATGGCACACTTTACTTTGGTAATGCCCAAAACGATTTACAATCAAAAGCGGCAAAGTCGGTATTTAAACAATACCCGGCGCCTATTTTATTTGTTGATGAGCAAGGCTTGTTGCAACAAGGGTCTTTGTCGTCTTTAAGCGAGCAACAGTACAGCGAATTTGTAGCCAAGCTAGATAACTTTACTAAAACGCAGTGGCGAATTGGTGCGGTGCAACGTCGTTTTAGATGGGACATGGCAATACTTGTTGATCATAATGAAAAAGTACCACCGAGTGATAAAGACGCCATTGCACGTTTTATTAAAGCAGCGGCTAAACATGGTATTAATGCACAAGCATTAAGCTTTGACGAAATTGATAACATTGCCCAGTTTGATGCGTTATTTATTCGCCAAACTACAGCGATTGACCATCCAACGTATCGCCTTGCAAGCAAAGCGCAAAGCCTTGGTTTAGTGGTTATTGACGATGCTGAGTCTATTTTACGTTGTTGTAATAAAGTGTATTTACACGATGCATTTAATTATCAAAAAGTACCAAGTTTAAAAACGCTTGTAGTGGCTGATCAATCAAGTGAAACGCTTGAGCAATTAGAAGTAGCGTTTACATATCCGCTTGTTTTAAAAATGCCTGAAGGGTCTTTTTCAAAAGGTGTGTTTAAAGTTTCAAACCGTGATGAGCTTGAAGCTAAGCTTACAGAGCTGTTTGAATACAGCGCATTAGTGCTTGCACAAGAGTACATGTATACCGAATACGATTGGCGAGTGGGTGTGTTAAATGGCCGTGCAATTTATGCATGCCGCTATTTAATGGCGCGTAACCATTGGCAAATTTATAACCACGACGCTAAACGGTTTTTCTCTGGTGGCTTTGAAACATTACCAACCTTTGAGTTACCAAAAGCGGTGTTAGATGCCGCATTAAAAGCGTGTAAAACGGTAGGTAGGGGTTTATATGGCGTTGATGTTAAAGAGCACCAAGGCAAAGCATACGTGCTTGAAGTAAACGACAACCCAAGTATTGATCACAAGATAGAAGACGGCTATTTAGGCGACGAGCTATACATGATCATTATGGACGAGTTTAAACAACGCTTAGAAGCGCGAGGCTGTGGGTAATAACATGAGCAACCTTGTTATTCGAAAGGCGCTTGGCAGCGATTTAAACGCATTGATTGACGTTGAAAACGCCTGCTTTAATAACGATAAATTAAGCCCGCGCAGTTTAAAGCGCTGGCTTAGTGCAAAACACGGTATTTTGCTCGTTGCAGAAAATGGCGAGCAACTATGTGGTTACGGGCTAGTGTGGTGCCATAAAGGCACACGTTTAGCGCGTTTATATTCGCTTGCTGTACTACCCACAATACAAGGTAAGGGCATTGCAAAAGCACTGCTTACTAGCCTTGAAAAAGAAACGTGTGAGCGTGGGCGCATTTATCTGCGCTTAGAAGTGGCTGTAAATAACGAAAGTGCAATTGGGCTTTATAAAAGCTTAGGTTACAGAGTGTTTGGCCAATACAGCGATTATTACGACGACCACAGTGACGCACTACGAATGCAAAAAAACATTCGACAAACAAGTGAGTTAAAAGTGGCGCGTTTAACGCCGTGGTATCAGCAAACTACCGAGTTTACTTGTGGGCCTGCTGCTCTATTAATGGCAATGGGGGCACTTGATCCGACTACTGAGCTTACTCAATCACATGAGTTAGAACTTTGGCGTGAAGGTACCACCATTTTTATGACATCGGGTCATGGTGGTTGCCATCCATTTGGTTTGGCACTTGCCGCTAATAAGCGTGGTTTTAAAAGCGAGGTAATGGTTAATACCACAGAGCCTTTGTTTTTAGATGGCGTACGCAACGAAAACAAAAAAGTGGTACTTGCCACAGTGCATCAACAATTTGTAGATGGTATAGCGCAAGCAAATATACCGCTTACGTATAAAGATGTAGAGCTTGAGCATATTGAGCAGTGGTTAAGTAAAGGCTTTAGTGTGCTGTTATTAATTAGTACATATAGTTTTGATGGTAAAAAATCGCCACACTGGGTATGTGTTACGCACCTTGATGAGCACTGTGTGTATGTTCACGACCCATTTTGTGAGCCTGGTAACTACAAACAACTCGCAATAGATTGCCAATATGTACCTATTGCACGAAGTGATTTTAGTAAAATGTCAGCGTTTGGTAGCCAACGTTTAAGAACGGCGGTAGCTATAGCTAATAAAATATAAGGTTAACAGTGAATTTTTTAGATTTAATTGATGTAGCCCCGTATTCGTGGGCAGCTATTGGTACTGCGGCTTTTTGCGGTGCCATTATTGGTATAGAGCGCCAGTTGCGCGGCAAACCTGTAGGTATTCGTACCTCTGCGTTAATAACCTTGGGTACGTATTTGTTTTTATCCACTGCGTTTAATTTACAAGGGGATGTAATAGATCATTCTCGTGTAGTTGGGCAAATAATTACAGGTATTGGCTTTTTAGGGGCAGGCGTTATGCTCGCAAAAGATGGTGCGGTAGTTGGCGTTACATCGGCTGCAACCATCTGGGTGCTTGCATCAATAGGCGTTATGATAGCGACCGAAAACCTTGGCGCTGCAATAAAACTCTCGGTGCTGGTGGTCGGTATTTTATACGGTGTAGATGTACTCGAAGCTAAATTTAAAAGCCTAAGCAAAGGCGTACACACTAAAGTAAAAAACTATCAAAAACGCTATTATCGAAAAGAGTTTAACGACACAGAACGCCACTAAAAGTGGCGTTTTTTTCAGTGTTATTGAAATAAGTACATATTTTTTTTTGTTTAAAAGCTCAAATATGAACCCTATCAGTGTAGTGACACACTGTTATCTCTCTACATCTCGTGCGTATATACTCTATTACTTATCAAAAATATTAAGATTTAAATTTTGTAAAATAGTCGTATAAACAAAAGGTTGTGTCCCTACTTGCCTTTCAAACTCGAAACGTACATCTTCAGTGAGATTCATATAGTCAATTTTGTATTGTAAGAATTTTTTTGGTTCGTATAAAAGTTGTCCGCTACTATTTCCGTATTTAGAGGCCTTTAAACCGAGTTCAGCACGAGTGAAGTCAAGTTGACCAATCGCAAAAATAAGGGTACCGCGTTCCTGACTATCGCACATATCTCGATTACGCATCCTTAAATAAAACAAAGATTTTAGGAATGTTTCTTTTGATACATTGAGTGTTCTGAATTTATTCAAATCTAGCTCTAATTCAGAAGATTCTGCAATATCGTTACATTTAGATACAGAATCAGTTAAAAGAGTTATTTTATTTAATACATCTTTGTCTAGCATCTCCAAAACTGGACTTTCTGATCCTAAACATTGGTTAGAATATACAGCTATTAAAATTGGTAACAAAAAGACTAATTTATTATTTACAGCCACTGGAAACTCCTAGCCAAAACTTTAATAGCTTAGGGTTATTGTGCATATGGTAATGAATAACCATATCGTCAGCATGGCTCTGTATCATTCTGTTCGTTATTACGGGGGGGGACTTCATTGCTTTCGCGTAAAGAGACCAATCAGTTTGTGTAATATTGAAACCTGCTTGTGGTGGTTTGCTTTTTGTGAATATACTCGAAAAAACCCTAGAGTAATAAATGCGGCTAGAATATCACTAATTTCTTTTTTACTATTTATTATCTCTATAGTTTTTTCACTCACAACGTCAAGCTGTAATCCATTTAGTGGTTCACATGTTTTCATTAAATATATCCTTATTATTTAGTTGCATGAAATTAGCACAGATAAATATATTAAGTCAAACGATACAATAATGCTCTGTAACTAGGCCTTTATTGTTAAGTAGAGCCAGAAAAAATTTGGCTTTACTCTTTACCTCACCTAATGACTTTAAGTATCATGATTTAGCTTTGAATACTGACTCAGCTTTAGAGTTACCATAAAAACTGGTAGCTTAAGTGTTCTTTTAAGCTATTATTCGTCTAATCTGAATCTACAGCTAATATCTCTAATCATATTTTTTAATCTTACTGCTTCAGCATCCCTTTGTTCTCTGGTCATTTCAATAGCTTCAAAATCGTCCAGCGCATTCAAAACTTTTAAAAAGTTATCATATAAGTTAGAAGAAACATAAAATTTAGATTCAGATATTATACGTCGCTCATCTTTATACTCTGATATTTTAAAGTTATAAAACTCTCTCCCAAAAGAATAATATAAATCATTAATGGTAATGGCTAATTTATTTTTATCTTTAAGGAAAATATTCTTTTTACTTGCCTTGATAGCTTTATAAGAAAAATAGGCAGAAGTGGCTGCCGCACAAGTAGAAAAAAATGTGAGTAAGTTAGTTATATACATATGTGCACCTATTTTTAGAGGGGTCTATTATATTGATTTTACATTTTTTAAATATTAGCCAAATAACTTTCTCCTAACTACTTTTCTGTAGCCACTGGGTGTTTGGCTTAATACTTTTTTAAACACGCGTGTTAAATGCCCTTGGTCGTTATATCCCACTTCTAAAGCCACTTCTTGAATTGATAAATTTGATGATGCTAATAACTCCTTCGCACCTTCTACGCGTAATTGTTGCCAATACTCAATAGGGCTTTGATTAGTGGCGGCTCTAAAACGGCGGGTAAAAGTACGGTAGCTCAAGCTAAATTGGGCAGCGACTTCTTGCAAGTTTAGCTCGGTGGCTAAATTAGTTTTTAGCCAAAATTGAATTTGCGCAATTAGCTCATCGGGGTGGCGGTCAACTGCACCTTCTAAGTAGCGTTGATCTTCGTAGGGTTTGCGTATTTCGTGTGAAAAATTACGTTCTACATGCTGCGCGGCGGCTTTTGTGTAGTACTGGCTAATAATATGCACGATCACATCTGCAAGCGCATTAAGACTCGCTACTGTATACATCCGCTCTGACTGGGTTATAAAAAAGTCGGGCTTTAAACGTACCTGCGGGTAGTCATGGCTAAATTGTTTGGCGTAATGCCAATGGGTGGTAGCAGGGTGCCCATCAAGTAAGCCAGCCTCTGCTAATAAGCAGTTGCCAGTACCTACACCAATTATATGACTGCCTGCACTAAAGCTTTCGCTTAGCCAATCAACTACGTGTTGATTTGTACGCACTACTGGGCGTGGGTTTCGCCAAATACCCGGCACTATAATTAAATCGCTGTAGGGCGCGTTGGTTGTTATGCAATCAGGATTTATTGCAAGGCCTGCGCGAGTAGCTATAGATTCTGCATTTTTAGCCACTAAATTTATAGCAAGCGGTCTAAAACTTTGCTTATCAAGATGGCCTTTAGCAAAGGCCTCGCCGGCTCTTAGCATTTCTATAGGTAGCGTTAAACTAGTCACTAATAAATGCGGATAAACCGCGATAGCAATATTTATAGGTGGATTAGTGTATTTATCAGTCATATAAATGCTCCGACCAGTACTCTTTGGCCTTTTGTGCTGAATATTTGGCTATTAAAGCACAATGTGTGGTACATAATCCATTTAAACTGCCTCTTCTCCTTATAACACGTTTTTTAAAGGTAAATTATGACAGCATTACCCGTTATAGTAGGCATGGGTGGCATTAACGCCGCTGGCCGTACTTCTTTTCATCAAGGTTATCGCCGTATCGTGTTAGATAGTTTAAACGCTCAAGTCCGCAGTGAAACATTTTTAGGCCTCGCCACACTGATGAATCTAGTAAGCGTTGTAAACGGCCAATTACAAGATACACAAGGTAATAATGTTGAGCAAAGCGACATAGAAGCACGCTTTGGTGAGCAAATTATTGCTGGTACGCTTATTCGTAAAATTGAAAAAGAACATTTTGACGCAGATGCCACGCCGTGGCAGCAAAAAATGACACTGACCGCATCAAGTGAAAACGCAATTGTGTTTGAAACGCGCGCTCGCGATTTACCAACGCCGGTTCCTGCTAGCTGGCAAGTTGAAGAACTTGAAGGCAAAAAAGTAAAAGTAACTATTGCAGTCGATTTAGATGTTAAGCATAACTCAACGCGTGATAATCCAATTAAATCTGCTGGGCAATTTCCGACTGGGTTTGATCCGTCTGTTATGTATAACAGCCGCTACCAGCCTCGTGGTTTGCAGGCGACTATTTTTGCAGCTACTGATGCGATTAAATCAACAGGGCTTGATTGGCAGCATATTATGAATAGCGTCGAGCCAGATAAAATTGGTACTTATTCAGCATCGGTAATTGGCCAAATGGACGACAAAGGCCTAGGCGGGTTAGTAAAAGCGCGCCAACAAGGCGACCGTGTTAGCACTAAACAGCTGGCACTGGGTTTAAATACAATGTCGACTGATTTTATTAATGCCTATGTTACAGGCAATGTAGGTACTACGTTTTCGACCTCGGGTGCATGTGCAACGTTTTTATATAACTTACGTGCGGCGGTTAACGACATACAAGCAGGACGTACGCGGGTTGCAGTTGTTGCAAGCGTTGAGTGTGCTATTACACCCGAAGTGGTTGAAGGCTTTGGTAATATGAGTGCACTTGCAAATGTTGAAGGGCTGCGTCGTTTAGATAACTTATCAAATGATGAAGAACCAGATTACCGTAATAGTAGCCGACCATTTGGTGATAACTGCGGCTTTACATTAGGTGAAGGCGCACAAGTTGCAATTTTAATGGATGATGCGTTAGCCCTTGAGTTGGGCGCTGATATTATGGGCTGCGTACCTGATGTGTTTGTAAATGCAGATGGTGTTAAAAAGTCGATTACATCACCTGGGCCTGGTAACTATATAACAATGGCAAAATCGGCTGCTTTAGCAACGAGCCTTTTAGGCAAAGGAGCGCTGCAAGAACGTAGCTTTATTTTAGCGCATGGTTCGAGTACTCCGCAAAATCGTGTAACAGAGTCACTTATATATCATAAAGTGGCACAAACGTTCGCTATTGATAATTGGAAAGTGACAGCACCAAAAGCATACGTTGGCCATACTATTGCCCCTGCAAGTGGCGATCAGTTAGCGATTGCTTTGGGTGTATTTAGCCACAATATTATGCCAGGTATTACCACAATAGATAAAGTAGCAGACGACGTTTATAGCGATCATCTTGATATTCGTAATAGCCATTACGAATGCGCTGATATGGATATTGCTTTTATAAATTCAAAAGGCTTTGGCGGTAACAATGCAACAGCGACCGTACTTTCTCCAAAAGTAACAATGAAAATGCTCGCTAAGCGCCATGGCGATGACGTTATGACTAGTTACACTCAGAAAAATAGTGTGGTTAGAGCTTCGCAGAAAACGTATCAAACGCAAGCAGATTTAGGCCAGTACAAACTTATTTATCGCTTTGGCGATGGACTTATTGACGACAACGACATTGTAATAGACGAGCAAAGTATTCAGTTACCAGGCTTTGAAAAAGCAATTACGTTTAGTACAACAAACTCCTATCAAGATATGTTTTAAGCACACATACTTGTTAGCAAGGCGCTTTTTAAGCGCCTTTTTTAATGCTTTAAATATACGTAACCTGAACTCTGGATAATAAATCTATCTCGAGCAGCTATTTTCAGCGCTAACTGCGTTGAATTTAATTGCAATAGGCCCGCTATTGACGCGTAAATTCGCCTTGTTTTCACTGAAAATCTCTGGCTAGAGAAAAATAAATTTAAATATCATTATGATTCAATATATTAGTAAATATCTTAACC